>JAFTMP010000082.1 GCA_017452335.1 Clostridia bacterium | reverse complement strand
TGTGACCTGGCTGCTCACCTTCCTTTCGGGGAAGTGACTCCTTTTCGGGTGATGGAACCTTCTTTGGCTTTACCTTTTCTTGAAAAGGTAAAGCCAATTAAAAGAAAACCTTTTACAAATTAAAGCATATCCCCGGAGGCGGTGGCGCATCGCCGCCACCGCCTCCACCTCTTTTCTTTAAAAGGAAGAAAAGAGAAGAGCATAAAAGAAAAATGGGGCCTGTCTCAAATTTGCAATGTGAGACCGGTCCCCTCTTTGATTTTCAGCTTTTGAAAAAACGGGTTTTGTGTGCCTAACCCAATTTTGATCATATCACTGTCCTTTCTCATTTTCTGTTCTACCTTGTTACAGTAACAGACTGTGTAAATGAAGAATTGAGCATCACCAATTAGAATTAATGCACAGAAACTTCTGTTATTTCTTATTAAATTGTGATTTATTATAGTTTCTTGTTGCATTGTTGATCGAAATAGTATATAATTTATCCAACATCTTTGAGTAAGGCATGTTAAATATATGTAGAAAGATTAAACTACAGTAAGCAGAGCAATTTCGCTGTAAAAAATGAAAGGCGGTTACCTTGATGATACAAGAAAAATACAACATGAAATATGCGGTAGCTGCTGTACGTGGATATATGAAACGTATGGGAAAAGCAGAAGAGATGGATACTGCGATTCTGAATAAGCCGTTGTGCGAGTTGACCGATGGGGAACAGCAGGAACTGATCGCGCTGGGAGAAAAGGCGGGGATGAAGCTGTATCATTTTAAAAACTCGGATAGACAATTGCCGCGCGTGAGCAAGGTTTTGGGCTTTTTAAAGGGCGTTTGCTTTGACTCGCTACTGGACGTGGGAAGTGGGCGCGGGGCATTTTTGATGCCCTTTCTTGATGAGTTTCCCTACGTACAAGTAAGGTCAATTGATATTTTGGAAAAGAGAATAGATCTGCTGTCCGATCTTTCAAACGGAGGAATTGATCAGCTAAGTGTCAAAAGCGCGGATCTTTGCGACCAACCCTACTCTGATAAGTCTGTAGATGTGGTTACCTTGCTGGAGGTGCTTGAACACATTCCCGATGTGGAAAAAGCGATCAGATCGGCGGTCAATATGGCAAGAAAATACGTTGTCGTGACGGTTCCCTCCAAGGAAGATGATAACCCGGAGCATATTCATCTGTTGACAAAAGAGAAGCTGACAGCATATTTCTCAGCCTGCGGTGTAAAAAAACTAAGCTTTGACGGTGTGCCGGGACATCTGTTTATGATTGCAAAAGTGGAGGACTGACTTTTATGGATTACAAAATCTTAAAATATCCCAGAACGCAACACCTTCAAGGCTCACGGCTGGGGGAAGGGGATGAGGATTTAAGCCAAGTGCCGTTTTCTGAAATTCTTTTGAAGTACATCGTGATAGAAGAAAAGATAGACGGTGCAAATTCGGCGATCTCCTTTAATGATCAAGGCGATCTGCTTTTGCAAAGCAGGGGACACTATCTAAACGGCGGATATAATGAACGGCACTACAATCTGATGAAGCAATGGGCAAACAACAATAAGGATTTGTTTTATTCGGTTCTTGGTGCAAGGTATATTATGTACGGAGAATGGATGTATGCCAAGCATACTGTGTTTTATGACGCTCTTCCCGATTATTTTATGGAATTTGATATCTACGACAGAGAAAAAAGCATTTTTCTTGATACCGAGTCCCGCAGAAAAATCACAGAGCAGCTAAAGATCATTCACTCTGTTCCCGTGCTTTCCAAAGGTGTATTCAGATCCAAGGAAGAGATACTTGCTTATTTGGGAGATTCAAATTATATAACCGAAAATCACATGCAGGTGCTTCAAAGATTGGCAGAAAGACAGGGACTTGACGTAGAGCGGCAGATGAGAGAAACCGACCCGTCGTTAACGATGGAGGGGCTGTATATTAAGGTTGAAGCGGATGGCGAAGTGAAGCAGAGAGTGAAATTTGTCAGAAATTCATTTTATCAGTGCGTGAACGCTTCGGGCAACCACTGGCAGCAAAGACCGATCATCCCCAATCAGCTGGCAACAAGCAAGGGGAAGGGTAATCATGAATAATTATGATGAGTTTCAAAAAATAACCAATCTGATCCTCTCCGATGCCCAAACGATTGCCTGGGATCAGCTTGAGAATACATCGTTAGCGCCTGTTTTGGAGCAAATGGCAAGGACTTACCAAAATCCGTTCTATCACGGGGAAATTGATGTGCTGACGCATACGAAGATGGTGTGCCGGGAGATTCTCAAACAACCCGAATACGTGCATGGAAGCGAGCGGGATAAAACCATCCTTTTTTGGGCGGCACTGCTTCATGATATAGGAAAAACGGTTTGTACGGTGGATGTTGACGGCGAGCTGAAATCGCCCCATCATTCATCAAAGGGTGCGGTAATGGCAAGAGCACTTCTTTGGAGGGACTTTGGGCTTTGCGGAAGTGCTGACAAGCAACAGATGCGCGAAGCGATCTGTCATTTGATACGCTATCATTCTTTTCCGCCTTATGCTCTAAGTTACGAAAATGCCGATTTTAGGCTACTGAAAATTGCGGCAAACGGTGAGCTGGCAGCGGGCTTTTCAATAGAAAAGCTATGTGCTTTGGAACGAGCAGATATGCTTGGAAGAATTTGCTCGTCTGTAAAAGAAGCATTAGAGAAGATAGAGTGTTGCAAGATGCTTGCTGAAGAGCTGGGGTGCCTCAAAAAGCCTTTCGAATTTGCGGGCGATTTCTCCAAACGAGCATATTTTAAGGGAAAAACCGCATGGAAAGAGCATGATCTGTTTAACGATACCTGGGGAAAAGTCATTTTAATGTCCGGACTTCCGGGAACGGGAAAAGATACCTATATCAAAGAACACTATGCCCATCTGCCCATGATCTCACTTGAC
>JAFTMP010000081.1 GCA_017452335.1 Clostridia bacterium | reverse complement strand
ACCGGGTGATCCTGCTGTAGTGAACGAAGTTTCAGAAAATCCTATTCAGAATGAAAAACAAAAGCCTGTTGAAGAAACGCCGTCGTCACCGCAAATGCTGAAATGCCCCCGATGCAACGCCGATTTGGTTTTAAGAACCGCCTCCAAGGGAGCTCATAGCGGCAAACAATTCTATGGATGCTCTAATTATCCGAAATGCAAATACATACAAAACATCTCAGATCAATAAGCAATTTACTCAAAAACATGGCTCAAATGCAATGTGCATTTGAGCCATGTTTTTATAATATCAGTGCATTTCTACTTCGCAAATGTCCTGGTTTTTGCCCATCAGACCAAGAAGCACGGTTTTTAACTCCTTTTCCTCATAGAAGCGGGCGCGCACGATCACGGTATCGCCCTCAAAAAGCCGTTTTTCGCCGTCGTGGTCGGTGTCTGCCGTACTCTTCTCTGCTCTCTTGATGCTCAGCACCACGCAGGAGGGCGGCCACATGACGTCACGCACCGTCTTGCCGATGACGAAGGCGTTCGGCAGCACCTTCATTTCAAAGCAGGCGATCTTCGGGGTCTTGCCTGCCGTTTGTTCTTTTTCCATTCGCTCCATCACCGAGTCGTAGAAGGAGGTCTGGTCTAAAAGCTCGGTGATGAAATGCACCGTAAAGACCACCAATGCCACGAAGAAAAAGTCTGTAAACTGCCCTGTGATCTCTGCAAAGAGCACCGCCGATACAAGGGGTGCGCGCAACATTCCGCCCATAAAGGCACACATGGAAAGAAGGACTGCCGCCGCATAAAGCTCCTCGGGCATCCCCATTACCACAAGCAGCTTCACGATCAGCCCGCCCGACAGTGCCCCGATGGCAAGGGTGGGCACGAAGATACCACCCGTCACGCCGCTGTCTGTGATTAAAAGCATCATCATCATTCGAAGGGCAAGGATCAATAGCAGGGCAAGCGTGGTCTTGTGCCCTTCCACCACCTGTAAAACAGTGTGGTGTCCGCTGTAAAGGGCGTCAACACAGATGAGTCCCAAAACCCCTGCAAGCATGAAAATGAGCACAATCTTCACATTTCGGTTGAAGACCTTGCCGATCTTTGCCGTCAATTTTCTAAAATAGATGATAGAGGCGTCAAATAGTCCAACTGCCACAGCGGTAAGCACGCCTAAAAGAAGAAGCCATCCGATATGGGAAAGCTCAAAGCGGGCAAGCTCCTCCACCTCGAAAAGATAGGGCGAAATACCGAACAGCTCCGAGAGCACGCGGTTGACGGCAGTTGCCGAAAGCACCGACATGGAAACGGTGAGCACCAGCATGGGGGTGAAGCGCTTATGCACCTCCTCCAGCACGAAAAGCATTGCGGAAAGGGGCGCACCCGTTGCCACAGCAAAGCCCGCACCCGCACCGCCCGACATGACGTAACGGCTCCACGCGTGCTTGTTGCCCGAGAGCTTTCCGCAAAGACACCCCAGGGATGTACCCATTGCCACCGCGGGGCCTTCACTCCCCAGAGGTAGACCGCAGAAAAAGCTGATCATACTGCCCGCAAAGGTACCGATCAGCGTCTTAAACCAATGAAAGGACAGCAGTCCTCTAAGGATTCCTTCACTAAGCGGGATGCCGCCGCCCTTACAATCGGGGATCTTTTTTTGAAGAACGATCATCAAAAGAGCGCCCAGCGCGAGAACTGCAAAAAGCAGGACGATATAAAGGGGCTTGCCTGCCGCCGCCTCAAGCAGGTGCTCGGAAAGGGTCGTGACCTTACTTGCACCGAATTTGAAGAAGAACATCGCCACGCCCACGAGAAGCCCGCAAAGCACGCCGTAAAACATACATGGCAGAACGTGCGCAACATATTCCTTATACCGTTTCAAACAATCACCTTCGTTCCAAAGAAGTTATACTATGCCGCAAAAAGCACGGCATCAAGTCCGACCTATTATAATGGAAGGTTTTTGTTTTGTCAAGAGGGCAAACAACTTTTGTCTGCTTTTGTCGAACTTTTCTCTCCTTATTCAAAGCGGTCGAGCTTTCGGCAAAGCGCTTCCTCGCTGTCACTTTCCTTCATCAGCTCCACCAGCCTTTTGCAACAGAGGGCACGGTCGGGTGCTCTTGCCATCAGCTCATACAGGCGCGACAGCGTCCCCCTTGAATACATTTTTTCCTCCACCGTTTCCAAAAATAAAAACCGAAGCTCCATATTTTGCAGTACCCGACGCATGCTCATTCCCCCTTTTCTCTTTGTATATACTATAGCAAAGAAAAGGTACGATAAATCGGACTTTAAAGGCGAAAAGGCGCCGATTAGAGACGCCTTTTCGCCTTTGTAAATACTATTTGGGGCTTTGCCCCAAACCCCATTTAGGAAACTTTTTGAGAAAAGTTTCCTAAAAACCTTCAAAAACTTTTGAAGAATGGATGATTTATAACCCGGTTTTCTTTAAAATAAGGGGGTATCGACACCAAAAAGGCGCCGCAAAAGCGACACCTTTTAATTAGTCTTCTATTTTGATTTCATGCCCCTTGCGGTAATAAAGGTGGTCGTTTTCTCCGATTTCCCGCAAGATCCTGCAGGGATTGCCCACAGCAACCACATTTGCAGGCAGGTCCTTGGTGACCACGCTTCCCGCACCCACCACGGTGTTATCTCCGATGGTGATTCCGGGTAAGATCACCGCCCCCGCGCCGATCCAGCAATTTCTGCCGATATGCACGGGAAGATTATACTGATAACCCTGTTCTCTTAGCTCCGGTGCGATGGGATGCGCCGCCGTTGCCACCGTGACGTTGGGACCAAACATGGTATAATCGCCCACATAAATGTGAGTATCGTCCACCAGCGTCAGATGGAAATTGGCATAGACCTTCTTGCCGAAATGCACGTGCTTTCCGCCCCAGTTGGCATAAAAAGGCGGCTCGATGTAGCATCCTTCCCCGATCTCTGCAAACATATCCTTTAGCTGTGCCATTCTTTTTTCGGGATCGCAGGGGGTGATGGCATTATACACATGCACCTTGGCGATGCACGCCTGCTGGGTTTCTGCAAGAGAGGGATCGTTTTCAAGATACAGCTCCCCTGTGTGAAGTTTTTCATATACACTGCTCATAATAAGTCTTTCTCCTTATAGAATTCCGAAGAGCACGAAGCCCACGGTATTGATGGCAAAATTGGCAAACATGTGGACAAACCAGGAGGTATAAATGTTACCGTCCTTGTCATTGAGATAACTGAAAATGCATCCGCCGATGATCAGCCCCAGCAACAGCAGAAGGAGCACCGCAGGATGAAACATCCCCAACATCATGCCCACGTGGTAAAGTGCAAAAACAAAGGAGCTAAACAGGTACGCAAACCCTTTGCCCGTGTATTTTTGAAGTGTAATAAAGCCGTATCCTCTGAAGAAAAATTCCTCAAGAAAGGAGTTCATCAGCGAAAGATAAAGGGACACATACACGAAATTCTCGGCGGTGATCCCCATTCCCTGCGTGAGGCTCTTGGTCACGCCCGAAAAGTCTATAAACCCGCGGGTGAGAAAAAAGCCGCCCACAATGAAAAGATAGATCCCGCTACCCAGCAAAAGCGCTTTAAAGAGTCCCTTCCTTTTGAAGGTAAACAGCGCCTTGAATTGTCCCAAATCCTTTCTGTTCACCAAAAAGTAACTGAGGGGGATCAACAGAAAAAAGAGGATCTTAATGGGGATCTTTGAAAAATACGGCGGGTGCAGCAGTGCGTCAATCAAGCACACAACAATTGCCAACAGCGTCACAGACAAGATAATATAGATCCCCTTGGGGGATATCGACACCCTTTTTTTCATTGCCTCACCACTCGTTTGCTTCATTCGTCTCTTCATTATAGCAAATTTTTTGGTTATTGTCAATGAACGCGCCCAAATTTTAGCAGTAAACGGGGTCACCCTCTATTCTTTCCAATTGTTTGCAATGACAACTGCCAAGTCTTCCGCGCAGGGATAAGATTTTTTTAGTGTCTCCAATATACTAAACTCCTTCGTAAGGATCATCGTATAGGAAGAATCCACTGCAACGATCTCGATTTTGGAGCGGGGATGCGCCATGGCAAAGGGCAAGTGTTCATACCCTTTAAAGGCATCCTGTTGCGAAGGCAAGGACGCAAGCAGCTCTTCGTCGGATATCGCGGGATCAACCCCGCAAAAGATGCCCCAGATCCACTGCACATCCTCTTTGTTTACCAAATCTGTCAGTTGCTCCCCGTCAAGTACGAGATACCGCCCGGCAAGCATCTCTTTCAGATCGCTATCCTGGGGATAACACTCGTAGTTTGACAGCAACCACTTGTACTGCACTTGCATATTATTGAGTGCCAAAAACAGTTTTCTCAAATACGAATAATACCGTTCTCCTTTTCTGATAAGCACGCCGTAAATCATGGGTTTCCTCCTTTGCAAGTGATAAACTAAGATATTGGGGATAAAAGGTCAAAAATCGAGATAAACTCTAACAAAAGGTCAACATTACTTTTGTCTTAGTTCTTCAATATGTTTCTCTAAATCTTGAATTCTTTTATGCAGATCATCAAACTTTTCCTTACAGTACTTTGAAAACTCATAAATAATCCAAACTAGGATTCCTACTATGACAGAAACTGCAATTTCTATTAAAACCGGATCACCGGACTCTATTAATTTCCAACCTCCAAAAAGCACCATTAGGTAAATGAAGACAAAAGAAATTACAATGCATATCAGCATACGCAGTATCATTTTAATTTTTTGTTTTTTCATTTCACATTCTCCTTTAATATTTTGCAACTCGCAATCAGCATTCGTCTAATACGACCGCAAAGATTTCTGTAATTTTTATAGGTCGCTTCGTCTATGCCGTTT
>JAFTMP010000080.1 GCA_017452335.1 Clostridia bacterium | reverse complement strand
TAGTCGGTATCCACCAGCACACCCAGTGAACACAGCGTGGGGGTCTTCTCTCTACGGGCAAAATAGTGGGTCAGATCCTCTGCGATCTCGCCATTGATAATAGGAGAAATTCCCGCATAGGGCTCCTTCTCCCCTTCATCCTTGAGCACATACAGACCACCGGCACCAACCGCACCACCTACGTCCAGTTTACCATTTTCTTTTAAGGGCAGGTCGCAATCGGGGTTTGCAATATATCCCTTCACGTTTCCGCAATAGTCGGCAACCGCCAGCACCGTGCCTGCAGGACCGTCTCCCTTGAACTGCAGCGTGAGGCTATCGCCCTTGTTTTTGAGCATACAGCCCATCAGAGAGGCACCCGTGAGCACCCGTCCCAACGCCGCTGTGGCAGTGGGGGCTGTACGGTGCAGACGCACTGCCTCGTTAACGATCTCAGTAGAATTGATGACAAAAAAGCGGGCGGAGCCCTCGCTTGTCATACCTCTTGTGATTTTGGAACTCATTTTATTCTCCTAATTATACTTATATACTTACTTATTTTCTTCATTTTATACAGCGCGCAACAAAAAACAGATCGGGATCCTCATCCCCTGCCGTACGCAGTTCTATATCCGCTCCCTGCGAAAGGAGGGCAAAGCCGCATTTTTCAAGAAGATTTTTCACCGTTTCGGGTGAAAAATACTGCTGGCGCTGTTCTTCCTCCAAGCGTCTGTAGAGGTTTTTCTGTCCTCTTTCAAAGATCGTCAAGCGAAAATCGCAGGACTGCTCTTCCCTGCAATAGTCATTTTGCCAAACACAAAAGGCATTTTCACTCTCAAACACATAGGTATTTTCGCCATATAACTTTTCAAATTTATAAAGAGAATTGATATCAAAGAAAAACAGTCCGCCGGGCGTGAGGAAGTTGTGCACCAGAGAGAAAACCTTTTCAAGGTCGCGCTCGCTTTCAAGATAATTCAAGCTATTGGTGGCACAAACCGTCACATCCACCGTGCCGTACAGATCGAGTTCTCTCATATCCTGGCAAAGAAGCAAGGGGGCGTGCCCCTTTTCGCTACAGGTGTCTCTAGCCTGCATGAGCATTTCGGGGGAAAGATCGGTGCCGATGACGTCAGCGCCCCTGTCAAGCAGTGCGCAGGTCAGCCGTCCCGTACCGCAAGCCAAGTCTAAGACCAGCCCGCTTTCCTTGGCGCCTTTTTCTTCATATATACTTAAAATGCGCTCCGCCATTTTCTCATAATCGGGGTGCTCGCCCAAAAAATCATAAAACGCGGGCAGTTGGGTGTAGCTTGCGGACATGGCGTCCTCCTTCTTGCAAAAACTCATTACATCTTTTTTATTATAAACGCTTTTTTCATTCTTGTCAATCATTTATACAAATATCGGAACAAATTTTACCCAAGCAACGAATTTCCAAAGTAAATTTCACAGCAAAATTCACTTTGGAAATTTACTGCTTTTATTTTTTTGCAAAGAGAGAAAAGTTTTTTCAAAATTCTCTTGAATTGTCGTTCTTGTTGGTGTATAATACAAGGTAGGTAATTATGTTTCCCACTTTTATTTTTTCTAAAGAAGGAGTAAGTATTATGAGCAATCAAACTATGTGGGCACTTGTAAAGGACAAGGCTGAAAAAGGTCTGACCATGAAACGGGTTGAGATCCCCGAGGTTGGTGACAACGACGTAAAGATCAAGATCCACAAGACCGCTATCTGCGGAACTGACGTACATATCTACGATTGGAACAGCTGGGCGCAGGAAACCATTAAGCTGGGCACCACCGCAGGTCACGAATACGTTGGCGAGATCGTGGAAGTGGGCAAGAACGTCACCTCCGCAAAGATCGGCGACATCGTTTCGGGCGAAGGTCATATCGTTTGCGGAAACTGCCGCAGCTGCCGTGCAGGTAAGGCACATCTCTGCCGCGCAACCAAGGGCGTAGGCGTCAACCGCAACGGTGCATTTGCTGAATATTTGGTAATCCCCGCAACCAACGTGATCCATTGCTCTCCCCGTATCCCCGAAGAGCTTTACTCCATTTTTGATCCCTTCGGAAATGCAACCCATACCGCTCTTTCCTTCACTACCATTGGTGAAGACGTGCTGGTAACCGGTGCAGGTCCCATCGGTATCATGGCTGCAGCGATCGCAAAGTTCTCCGGTGCGAGAAACGTTGTAATCACTGACCTTAACGACTACCGTTTGAGCCTTGCAAGAGAATTCGGTGTAACCACCGTAAACACCGGTGTACAGGGCGCGCTTGAAGAGACCATGAAGGAGCTGGGCATTGTTGAAGGCTTTGATGTGGGTATGGAAATGTCCGGTAACCGCTTCGCACTCAACCAGCTGCTCAACGCTATGGCAAACGGCGGCCGCGTAGCACTGCTTGGCATTCAGCCCAAGAACGCTGTTGAGCTGCCTCTGAACACCATTATTTGGAACGGTCTGCAGATCAAGGGTATCTACGGAAGAGAAATGTACGAGACCTGGTACAAGATGACCGCTATGGTTGAAGCAGGCTTCCCTCTTGAAAAGATCGTAACCCACCGCTTCTCCGTTAAGGACTACGAGAAGGGCTTCGAAGCAATGATCTCCGGTCAGTCGGGTAAGGTTATCCTTGACTGGGCAGACGTAAACGACTAATTTACCAAAGGTCAAACAACAAATAAAATTGAATATATTTGAAAGGAAGTAACGCGTTATGAACAAGAATGAAGTATACGCATATTACAGAGAAACGCTGGACGGCATCAAGGCTTCGGGCGTTGAAAAGAATGAAAGAATCATCGTGACTCCCCAGTCCGCACACATCCATGCAGACGGTAAGGATCTGATCAACATGTGTGCAAACAACTACCTGGGCTTGGCTGACAACGAAGAGCTGGTACAGGCTGCAAAGGACGCTTACGACAAGTACGGCTACGGTCTTGCTTCCGTTCGTTTCATCTGCGGCACCCAGGATATCCACAAGCAGCTTGAAAAGAAGGTTTCCGAGTTCTTCGAAACCGAGGATACCATCCTCTACTCCTCTTGCTTTGATGCAAACGCAGGTCTGTTCGAGGTTCTGCTGACCGCTGAGGACGCAATCATCTCCGACCAGCTCAACCACGCCTCCATCATCGACGGCGTTCGTCTGTGCAAGGCAAAGAGATACCGCTACGCAAACAACGATATGGCAGATCTGGAAGCACAGCTGAAGCAGGCTGACGCTGACGGCGCACGCATCAAGATGATCGCTACCGACGGCGTTTTCTCCATGGACGGCATCATCTGCAACCTGCAGGGCGTTTGCGATCTGGCTGACAAGTACAATGCACTGGTAATGGTAGACGACTCCCACGCTTCCGGCTTCGTCGGCAAGAGAGGTAGAGGTGCTACCGATCACTGCGGCGTAATGGGCAGAGTTGACGTGATCACCGGTACC
>JAFTMP010000079.1 GCA_017452335.1 Clostridia bacterium | reverse complement strand
TATTAGGGCAAAACAAGACCCTTTTGAGCGTTACACTTTACGAGGATCGTTCCAACTGCACGAACCATTTTAACTGCGATGAGTGCGACAAGCTCTGTGCTGATCGAGGAACAACGGTTTACTACCCGAATTTTGTGCCTGATTGCGGAGCGGTACGCTTTGAGGATTTCTACGGCAAAAAACGCTTTGGTATTTGTCTGCAGCTTGACGATAACGGTACACTGGATGATATGCTCTATATCATTCCCTTGGATTCCATCTATCTGTACGGCAAAAACTTTGAAGATGCCCACTATGACCATCAACACATTACCCCACCCCTTGTTGAAAACGTTTCAGAAGAAGAGCTGGATGAGGAGTTACTCGAAAACTATCGGGCATATCGTGCCTATTGGCAAGCCCGTTGACAAGCCTACTGGCAAAACTACTTGCAGGAAGAAGCCAAAAAAACACATAAACCCTAACAACAGAAAACCCAAGTGCAGGAATACTCCTGCAGTTGGGTCATTTTTATCTGTTGCGCTCCCTTATGAACGGTCAAAAACTGTTATTTATTTTCGTTTCTATCAAAAAGAAGATTAAAAAGCGCCATAACCACGGGAAACAGCACCCCGCCCACGGCAAAAACAAGCCAGGTCAGATGCCACGCGTCCGAAAGGAAGCTCCAAAGAAGATACGCCGCAGTAAGCAAGCCCCAATAAATGAAGCCCACCGTTTCCTTGACGCCGCTCTTCTTTTTCTCCTTTAAGGTGTATTCCCCCTCCTTCATAAGCTTTTGCACGGCGGCGTTTCTCACCCCCACCAAAATGAAGAGAAAGACGCCCAGCCCCGCAACAAACAGAGTCGCTACCGTCATCAGCGCCGCAAGAACGCCGTTTTCGGTAAATGCGGCGGCAAGTATGGGAATGGGGGAAGCGACGCAAAGGCAGGTGCCGACGATATTGCCCTTTATATAGCTGTTCCTATAGCCGTCCTTATAGGAGATCACCGCCTTTTGCGCATCGGGATCCAGATCAAAGGGCTCGCTTTTGTCAAGGAAACGATAAGGCTCGCTCTGAAATCCGCAATAGACGTAGATGGGAACAGCCGTTAAAACGAAGGCAAAGAGCGCGAGCAGCCCCATTGCCCCTGCAAGGTTTTCCGAAATATCAATTTGGGGAAGCTCGGTCAGCACCCCAAGCACAAGCAGCACCGAAGGGGACAGAATGCAAAGATAGGTGGCAAGAGCGATGCGCCACGAGGCTTTTTTGCGCAGTATAAGATAGTCCTGCACTTCCTTTAGCGTTACTCTGCGAAAGGAGGGCTTTTCTTCGTCCTGCTCACACCGGTCAGGCGCAGCTTCCCTCTGATCGTCCTTTAATAAAAAGTCGGTGGTCACCGAAAACAGATCGGAAAGAAGGAGGATCTTTTCAAGATCGGGCACGCTCTGCCCCGACTCCCATTTGGAAACCGCCTGACGGGAAACGCCCGTCTTGTCCGCAAGCTCCTCCTGCGACCAGCCTGCCTTTTTGCGCAGATGCTGGATACGCAGAAAAGGAGGACAAGAACAATGGATAATATTATGGAGTTTCTTCCGTTTTTAATTCCGCTTGTGATTGTACAGTTTGCGCTGTTTGGTTATACGCTGTATCACATTTTAACTCACAAGACATATAAGCGTGGCAATCGTGCCTTGTGGCTGGTTATTACCATCGTGCTGATGAACTTTGTCGGGCCGATCCTTTACTTCCTGCTTGGCAAGGAGGATGAGTAATGGATATGCTGCGCATCACCGATCTGCATAAGCGATTTGGTGATAAAGAAGTTTTGCATGGTCTTAATTTAACAGTGCCGGAGCACAGCATATACGGATTTATCGGCAAAAACGGTGCAGGCAAAACAACCGCAATGAAAACGGTACTGGGTCTTCTGAAAGCAGATTCGGGTGAAATTTTTGTGGGTGGCGAGAAGGTAGTTTACGGACAGACTTCCGCCAATCAATATATCGGATATCTCCCCGATGTGCCGGAGTTCTATCCCTTTATGACTGCACCGGAATACCTGCGCTTTTGCGGTGAGATCACCGGTATGAAAAAAGCAGAACGTGATGCTCGATTGAAGGAGCTTTTGGAGCTTGTAGGACTTGGTGACGAGAAGCACCGCATCAAAGGTTTTTCAAGAGGTATGAAACAGCGCCTGGGCATCGCGCAGGCTTTGCTTAACAGTCCAAAACTGCTGATCTGCGACGAACCTACCTCCGCGCTCGATCCTGTCGGTCGGAAGGAAATACTGGATATTCTCTTAACTGTCAGACAGCAGACAACAGTTTTGTTCTCTACCCATATCCTTTCGGATGTGGAACGTATATGTACCGATGTTGCCTTTTTGAATAATGGCGTAGTAGAAACACAAGGAAAACTCTCCGATATTAAAACGAAATACCGCAGCGAGGAATATCTGTTGGAAACCGGGAACGATGCGGATATACGCAAACTAATTCAGGCTTTTCCCGAAATGAAGCAGATTGGCGCAAATCAGCTCATATTTTGCGAAAGTGTGCGCTCTGCATTTGATTTGCTGCGCTTTGTGTCAGAACAGCATATCGTTTTGCTGAAATTTGAACGAATGGAGCCTACATTGGAGTCCTTGTTTATGGAGGTGACGCAGAAATGAGATCCTTGTTTGCCTTTATAAAAAAAGAGTTCACGGAGCAGTTTCGTTCCGGTAGATTGATAATCCTCGGACTTTTATTTGTTCTGTTTGGTATTATGAACCCTGCAATAGCGAAATTAACACCGTGGCTATTGGAAACTATGGCTGACTCCCTTGCTGAAAGCGGAATGATCATAACGGACGTGAAAGTCAGCGCATTGGACTCGTGGGTGCAGTTCTTTAAGAATATGCCAATGGGCTTGATTGCCTTCGTTTTACTGGAAAGCAGTATCTTCACGAAAGAATACACTTCCGGCACACTGGTCTTATCTTTAACAAAGGGGCTTGAATGCTATAAGGTTGTGGTTTCGAAAGCACTTGTGCTTACTGTTCTTTGGTCGCTTGGCTATTGGCTTTGTTTTGGAATCACATACGGTTATACTGCATATTTCTGGGATAATTCTATCGCACAAAATCTCGTTTTATCTGTGGTATGTTGGTGGCTTTTCGGTATGATGGTTGTTGCGCTGATGGTGTTATTCTCCACGGTGGCTATGTCAAATACCGGTGTGCTTTTGGGAACCGGTGGCGTGGTACTGGTTTCTTATTTGATCGGGTTGTTGCCTAAATGCAACAAGTATTTGCCCACGTTCCTGACAGATGGAAACTCTTTGATATACGGCTTAGTAGAAACAAAGACATATATGCCATCGCTTGTGATTGCGGTTGCAACAGGCGTAATTTGCTTTGCAATCAGCATTCCAATCTTTAATAAG
>JAFTMP010000078.1 GCA_017452335.1 Clostridia bacterium | reverse complement strand
CAGCTTGCACTTCCCTTGCGGATCGGCACCGAAAATACGAAGCATCCCCCGCAAATTGCTTTCATCCATGCAGAGAAAGAAGTCATAGCGTTCATAATCCGCCTTGGTAAGCTGTACGGCACGGTGCGCCTTCATAGGCACGCCCCTCCTTGCAAGCTCGGCTCTTGCGGGCGGATAAATGGGATTGCCAATGCCCCCGATGATCTCCTCGCGGCTGACTGCCGAGGATGCCGCGGTAAAGCGGGCGTCATAACCCCGCTCCTTCACCATCTTTTCAAAGATACATTCCGCCATGGGACTGCGGCAAATATTGCCATGGCACACAAACATCACGCGGGTCATTCCATCCCTCCTTACTTTTTCTATCATTTTACCACATATAGCGCAAAAATACAAGGTGTCTTTTTTAAACCCCCGCTTCTTTCCGATTTTTTATGCCAAAAGCGCCCATTTTAGAAAAAACGCCCGCCGCAGTCTTCGGCGGTTTTGGCTTCGTCTATCGCCTTTTTTGATTTTTTCCAAAATTATCCACATTTTTTCATTTTGCTATTTACATTTATTGGATTTTATGGTATAATTTGTATATCAAGTAAGGAGGAGAACAGATGAACAGAAAACCAAAGGAATACACCCTGACCAATGGCAGTTATGCGATCAACTACAGACTCATCGAAAATACCCTTCCCGACGAGGAGGGCGGCACGCGCCCATCCTTTACCCTGGTGATCCAAAAGGACAGCGACACGGTGGTTTTGGAGGATTTCACCCATCTGCCCCGCAAAGCCCTTCCCCTGCTGGAGCAGTTTTGCAGGGAAAGCGTTTTGCCCGAGGAGGCGCCCTACATCATGGAGGATCTGCTCTCGGATTTTGATTTCGTGCAGTAAAGGATAGATTTTTTCTTTCTTGTTCACACATTTTTTGAGAAAAAATATTGATATTCAAAAAAAAATGTGCTATACTCTACGCAGAAATTCTATGAATTCGGGAGCGGTATATGAAAAAGATTTACGAAGGAAAAACCAAGGACGTATATGGTCTGGAGAACGGCAATGTTCTCTTGAAGTTTAAAGACGATTGCACCGGCAAGGACGGCGTGTTTGATCCCGGCGAAAATGCCGTGGGACTGACCATCGAGGGCATCGGCAAGGCAAACCTTGAAACATCGGTATATTATTTTGAGCTGTGCAAAAAGGCAGGCATTAAGACCCACTATGTATCTGCAGACGTGGAAAATGCCACCATGGAGGTGCTCCCTGCTGAGTGCTTCGGCAAGGCACAGGGCGGTAACGGTCTGGAAGTGATCTGCCGTCTGGTTGCAACGGGCAGCTTTGTGCGCAGATACGGCGAATACATCAAGAACGGTACTCCCTTAAAGGGCGGCTACGTGGAATGCACCTTTAAGAATGACGAAAAGGGCGACCCGCTGGTAACAGGCGAGGGTCTGGTGGCACTGGGCGTTATGACCCCCGAGATGTTTGAGAGCTTGAAGGCGCAGACTCTTGCCATCACCAAGATCGTTGCAGACGACCTGAAAACCATTGGTCTTGACCTGTGGGATATTAAGTTCGAGTTTGGCTACAACAACGGCGAAGTGATCCTCATTGACGAGATCGCATCGGGCAACATGCGCGTTTACAAGGGCGATACCATCGTTGACCCTGTAGAGCTGACCAAGCTGATTTTGAACAGATAAAGGATATAAAGACGCAAAAAACGACCGAAAAGTTACCTTTTCGGTCGTTTTTGTTATGTCAAATGCGCCAAGATCAGTTCCCGCTTGGGCGGTGCTTTTGCTGAAAAGACTGTGCTTTCAAGAAGCTGTTTTTCTGCAGCGAAAAGCCGATCTTCCCGTGCGCCGCAAAGCACTGCGATGGGCTCGCCCCGCTTTACAGCATCACCTGTTTTCTTGATGAGCAAAATGCCCGCACCCAGGTCAATGGCATCCTCCTTGCAGTTTCTGCCCGCACCCAAAAGCAGTGCCGCCTTGCCATAGCCTGCCGCGTCAACGGCAGAGATGAAGCCATCCTCCGGCGCGCAGACAGGGTGCTTCAAAGAAGACACCGCCAGCTTTTCGGGCTCTTCTGCCACCGAGGCATCTCCCCCTTGGGCGCGCACCATTTCCTTGAATTTTTCAAGGGCTTTGCCCGAGCGCACCGCCTCTTTTGCCAGCACGATGCCCTCGGCGCGGTCCCGCGCCTTTTGAGCAAGAACCAAAATTTCTCCGCTCAGCGCAAAGCACAGCTCCTTTAGGTCCTCGGGTCCCTGCCCCTTTAGCACTTCCAGCGCTTCTCTTACCTCCAGCGCGTTGCCAATGGCATTTCCAAGAGGCACATCCATATCGGTCACCAGCGCAGACATCTTTTTGCCTGCTCTCTTTCCGATCTGCACCATCACCCGTGCAAGCTGTTCGCTTTCTTCCTTGCTCTTCATAAAGGCGCCGCTTCCCGTTTTGACGTCCAGCACGATGCAGTCATCGTCTGCCGCTAACTTTTTGCTCATAATGCTGGAGGCGATCAGCGGAAGGCTGTCCACCGTTGCGGTGACATCTCTAAGGGCATACAGCTTTTTGTCGGCAGGCGCCAACTCTGCACTCTGCCCTGCAATCACTAAACCCGTTTTTTCTGCAATGGCGCAAAAGGTTTCGGTGTCAAGGTCTGTGCGAAAGCCGGGGATGGCTTCTAACTTATCCACCGTCCCGCCGGTGTGCCCCAAGCCTCTGCCGCTCATTTTGGCTACAGTCACCCCAAGGGATGCCACAATGGGACAGATCACGAGACTGGTCTTATCCCCCACGCCCCCTGTGGAATGCTTGTCGGCACGCAGGCTTTTAATGCCCGAAAAGTCGGGCTTCTTTCCCGAATCGCGGATGGCAAAGGTCAGCTCTGCCGTTTCCTCATCGTTCATTCCCTTCAGACATATCGCCATGCAAAGGGCGGATGCTTGATAATCGGGAATCTCACCATTGGTATAGCCCTTTACAAAGAAGGCGATCTCCTCTTTGCTCAGCGCCCCTCCCTGCTTTTTCTTTTCAATAATATCGTACATTCTCATGGGGTTTCCTCCATACTTTCAGACGAAAATGCTAAGGGCAACAGCTGTCCAAGGGTGTAGCGCTTGATCTCATCCCCTGCTTTTAGCAAAATGACAAAGTCTTTTGTGCAAAATTCCCCCATCACCTGTCGGCACATTCCGCAGGGCGGGCAGAACACATCCTCTTCCCCCTGTTTTCCGCCTGCAATGGCAATTGCCGAAAAGCGGCGCTCGCCTGCCTCCACTGCCTTAAAAAAGGCGGTGCGCTCCGCGCAATTGGTGGCGCCGAAGGAGGCGTTTTCTATATTACAGCCGCAATAGATCTCTCCTGATTCTGCCAGCAGTGCCGCACCCACGGTAAAGCGGGAATAGGGTGCGTACGCGCGGGTGCGCGCCTGCTGT
>JAFTMP010000077.1 GCA_017452335.1 Clostridia bacterium | reverse complement strand
CGCGAAAGCAGGCGTCAAGATCGGAAAGTTAGCGCCCAAGTCCGCACGTGCCCTGTCCTTTCGATTCCATACAGCCGGTGTGGTCGTAGGAAAAGACGGTATAGCCCCCGCGGCAAAGCGCTTCGATCTCCTTCATATAGGAGCGGTGTCCCCCGCCAAAGCCGTGGTCAAAGACCACAAGGCGATCCTTTTTGGGGGCATCATAGTGGTAAAAATAGCCCTTTAGGGTCTGCCCCTGCCCGTTATCAAAGGTGTAAGGATGGGCAGAAAGTCCCTTAATATCGGCGGCGGAAAAATAGTAGGCAAGTCCCTTATCGTCGCACCGCGAAGCAAACTGCTTTTGATAGGTCTTCACGATCTGCTTTTCAAAAATCATCTTTTTTCCTCCGTTTTTGCCCCTTGGGGCTTTGTTTTTTGGTATAAACGTGCTCTTTTTACCCCTCTTTTGCACCAAGCTGCAGTTCTTCGGCGTGCTCCTTCATGGCAGAGATGCAAATTTCCGCCACCTGCTTTACCTCTAACCCCAGCATCTCGCAACCCTTTTTGATCAGCTCTCTGTCGCACTTGGCGGCAAATTTCTTGTCCTTGAACTTCTTCATAAAGGAGGACACCTCCATATCGGTGATGCCTGCGGGGCGCATTCTTGCCGCCGCCTGAATGATGCCCGTCAGCTCGTCCACCGTGTAAAGCGCCTTTTCCATATTGGAAAGAGGCTGCACGTCGCACACGATCCCATAGCCGTGGGCAAGGATGGCGCGCACCTCCTCTTCGGTAAGTCCTGCCGCAAGAAGGGGCTGCTTTGTGTGCTGTAAATGCTCCTCGGGGTGCTGTTCGTAGTCGTAATCGTGCAGATACCCGATTGCCATATAGTGTTCTTTATCCTCGCCGAAATAGTCGGCAAAGCCGCCCATTGCCGCCATCACGTTTTTGGCGTGCAAGAAAAGATGCTCCTCCGTTGTGGTAGTTGCAAGAAGCTCTTTTGCTCTTTCTAAGGTCAGCATATATTTTCTCTCCCATCGTTTGGTTTTTTCATCCTTTAGTATAGCACACTCCTTTTTAAAAGTCAACAAGAGGGCAAAGCAAAATGAACGGGTGCCGATGCCCAACTTCTCATAAGGGAGTTGGGCATCGGCACCCGCTTTCTTTTATTCATCTGTGCAATCTGTTTTCTTCCCACTTGTTATAAACCATTCTGCGCACTGCGCTATCAAAAAACAGGTAGACGCCGATGGTGAAGGCAAGCGCCAAGATCAGTTCGATGATGACCAAGGGGCTTGCAAAGATCATTGAGGCATAGCTGAAAAAGAGCACCAAGGATGCCGCTACGCAGTAGACCACGGCGTCAAGGGTTCTACCTTCGATGGTCTTGATAAACGCCGTCACGCCCGCTTGATTATAGTCGTGCTCGGAAAAATACGCCAAAAACTCTCTCTTGTGAGAGCCGTTGTCCCGCAAATTCCAAAAGACGGGCAGTACGCACAGGATCCCCGCCACAAAATGGGCAAGGGCGCTTGAAACAATGTAGGAGGCAAAGCTTGTTGACTCAAAAAAGAGATTTGCCACCGTCATGGTCAGCGCCCGCAGGACATAATCTCTGACCAAACCTACCACGATCACCGTGACAACAATGAATATAAATCTTCCGAAACGTCCTTTCATATAAACACACCTCTCTTTTTTGTTCAGTATAACACAAAACGCACCCGCTGTCAATCGACAAATAGTTGAGTCCTCTCACGAATCGGGGGAGCCAAGCACCACAAGGGGTAACCCACAGTTTCCTCCGCAATTGCCGTTTTCAAGGGACGTCACCGTACCGCAAAGGGGACAGACTGTCTTTTCTTTGGGATGCAGGGGGATGGGATAAGGAAGCCCCGATAGGGAAAGCACCGCTGTTGCTTCACTATAGATCTGCTCATACCGTGCAGGAAGCTCCAATCGGTGCACCTTCCCCTTTTCATCTGAAAAGTGCACTCTCATATACTGTATTTCCTTCATTCCCGTGCGTCCAAACAGTCCAAGTCCGCCCGTTCTTACCCGTTTTGAAAAATCTTCTTTTTTCATCACGCGCCCCACATAGCTTTTCTTAAAAAGCGTCTGGGGCTTCAAGAGCAAAATGGGCAACACGCACAAAATCACACCAAGCACGATGGTTGCTTTCCCGCTGGTATAAAGCAAAAACAGTGCCAGCACCTCTAACAACAGCATTTTCAAAAACAAAAACGCCCGACACTTTGCCCGCGCTCTTAAAATCGCAGGATAGTGCTCCTTTAATTGTTTTTTGTAAAAAGCAGTCCCTTCCATATCTTCTCCGTTTCAAACCTTTCTGTCGATCACATCCCGCTCCAAGGCGTTGATAAAGGCTCTGCCTGTGTAAAGCTCGTATTTTCCGATCTCGTCGCCGTTGTCAAGCTCGACCACCTTCCCGTTTTGGGCGGTACAAAGCCGTTTGCACACAGGATTTACAATAATGATCCGCTTATGCTCCGAGGGAAAACCGCAAAGGAAATGGTCCTCCCATGAAAAAATGTCCTGCCTGAACAAGCGAATCTTATGTAGCCGCGCGCCCTCCAATTCCTCCCCGCGATCAAAGAAAAAGAGCGGGGCATTTCTGCCGTGAGCGCTGACCATCTTGCAGGCATAGCGCTTTTCTCCCACCGCAACGGTGAAGGTGGGCGCGTCACTTTCAAACCACCGTATCAGCGAAAGATAGGGGCGGTGCAGGTCGCAGAATCGGTAGCCTCTGCTGTCGCAGGACTTTTTGAGTGCTTTGTAAAAGCGCGCTCTTTTGGTTATTCCATTCACAAGACGGGCAAGGGGGATGCCTACCGCCAAAAGCAGGATGGGAATGAGGGTCTGAGGGGTGGTGAACAGCAGTACGATCAGCTTTACAAAAAAGACCAAATACATGTAATAGCATGTCAGCAGCGTACCGCCCAGCAGGTAGACCGTCATGGCTGAAAGAAGCTTTCGCTCTGCCTCGCCCATAAGCGCCTTGCCCTTTTTGTCTTTTTTGCCCACACTCATCAATTCTTTTAGTTTATTCTGCTCTCTGCGCTTATGCCGTTCAAAGTGCTTTGCCGCGCTGCAGCGGGCAAGGACCGAGAGCACAAGCAAGCAAAGAACAAACGGCAAAAAGAGGATGGCTTTTTGCAAAAGCCCGTCCGCACCTCCAAAAAAGAGGGCGCAGGGTGCGGCGAAAAAGACCTTTAGGGGCATAAGCCAGTAAAGCAGGGAAAATGCGCCCAGCTCTGCCCAAAGCCGTTTTTCAAGGAGATAAAAGGAAAGGGGCGGCTTTTTGCCCGCGGCTTCCTTTGCGGCAGTATACCGCTCTTGAAAGTCGGCGCTGTAGTCCGAAAGGATGCGTTTGATAGAAAAAAAGACGGTGGGCACAAGCAGGGTGGCAAAAAGGGCAGAAAGGAAGGGACGTTCTGCTTCGGCAAAAAAGAACAATTCACTTCCCCAAAAGACAACTGCCAAGACAAACAGCCAAAGGAAATACAGGTCAACTGACTCTTTCGCGGTTCGCTTGACCGCTTTTGCCCATTCTATAACCATTTTATATGATTTTTGCACAAAAATCACCTCTTTTTAGACACAAATCGACACACTTTCTTTTTTTGTCAGTATACCATGAAGCACGCTCTCTGTCAAGGGGGTTCGTGTCTTTTTAAGGAAAAAACGGGTGCGCCAAAAACTCAAACCAGAGTGACCGTATATTTCATATTCACCGTTTCGTAGCCGAGAGCGCGGGCGTTTTGATTCTCCGCCTCCTCGTCAAAGGGGATGATATTGAATTGCTCG
>JAFTMP010000076.1 GCA_017452335.1 Clostridia bacterium | reverse complement strand
TCCGCACTTTTTAGGCGCTCCGTATTCCGAACCAGTTCAAAACCGAAACGGTTTTGAACCGCATTATTCCTTACGACTTAAAAAACCGCTTGATAAACGACTGCTTCTTCTGATAGTTCTTATTGCCCGTGGCATCGCCGAAGGCTCTAAGGATATCCTTCTGCTTTTCAGTAAGGTTCTTGGGCGTTTCCACCACGCAGTGCAGATAGAGATTTCCTCTGTTCTTGCTGTTATTGATGTTGGGCACGCCCTTGCCGCGCATGGTCAGCACCGTGCCGGTCTGGGTCTCCTCGGGAATGTTCATTTTTTCCGTTCCCTCAAGGGTGGGCACCTCTACCTCTGCGCCCAGCGCCGCCTCCACGAAGGTGATGGGCAGCTCACAGCGGATATCAAAGCCCTTTCTTTCAAACACGGGATGCGCCTTCACATTCACCGAAATGATCAGATCGCCGGCACCCCCGCCGTTGCGCCCCTCGTCGCCTCTGCCGCGGATAATGATGTTTTGTCCATTGTCAATACCTGCAGGGATGTTCACGTCCATCTTCTTGCGCACATCCTTAAAGCCCGTGCCGCGGCAGTTGGTGCAGGGCGTCTTGATGGTCTTGCCCGAGCCTCTGCAATCGGGGCAGGGCTTGGTGGTCTGAAACATGCCAAGAGGCGTCCTCTGGGCTTGTCTTACCTGACCGCTTCCCCGACAGGTGGCGCAGGTCTCCGCCTTGGTGCCCTTTGCCGCGCCGCTTCCGCCGCATTCCGAGCAGTGCTCGGTACGGTTATAGGAGATCTCCTTTTTGGTGCCGAAAACAGCCTCCATAAAGTCCACCGTAACCCGCACGCCCAGGTCCTCGCCTCGAATGGGTCTGTTGCGCTGCGCCCCGGAAGAACCGCCTCCAAAGCCGCCGCCGAAAAAGCTACTGAAAATATCGCCGAAATCAAAGCCGCCAAAGTCATAGCCCGCACCGCCTGCGGCAGGGTCGAAGGCGGCGTGACCCATCTGGTCATACTTCGCCCGCTTCTCGGGGTCGGACAGCACGGCATACGCCTCGTTGACCTCCTTGAATTTGGCTTCTGCTTCTTTATTATCGGGGTTCATATCGGGATGATACTGCTTTGCCAGCTTTCTGTAGGCGCTTTTTAGAGCCGCATCATCCGCGCTTTTGTCTACCCCCAGTACCTCGTAATAATCTCTCTTCTCTGCCATAACTACCTCTGTTATTCATCATTTATCATTCATTACTCATTTGGCATGATATATCCGCCGAATGCAAGCTGACCATTCAAATAAAACACCGCGCTCTGTCCCGGTGTAATGGCTCTTGCCGCCTCTTCAAAAAACAGATCGGCACCGTTTTCATCAAAAACCACCTTCACTGCCACCGGCTTTTGTCCATAGCGCATCTTCACCATCAGATCCTCACGCACGCCCTCTTTTTGAGGTGCCAAGCACTGAAAATTCAGTTGCTCTACCCGCGCCTGCCTGCCATATTCCTCGCCCGAGGGTACCAGGGTGATGCGGTTACTCTTGGGGTCGATTTTTGAAACGAACATGGGCTTGCCCAGGGTGATGCCCAAATGCTTGCGCTGACCCACGGTGTAATGCAAAATACCCTTGTGTCTGCCCAGCACCTCTCCCTTGGCGTTTACAAAATCGCCCTCGGGACAGTCACCCACTCTCTCCTTGATAAAGGAGGCATAATTTCCTTCGGGCAAAAAGCAGATGTCCATGCTGTCCTTTGCCTGCGCCGCCGAAAGACCCTCTTCCTGCAATTTTGCCCGCACCCGCTCCTTTTCAAGATCCGATAAGGGCAGATACAGCATGGCAAGCTGTTCCTGGCTTAACCCCCAAAGCATGTAGCTTTGGTCTTTTCTTTCATTTTCCGCACGGCAAACGAAATATCTGCCCGCCTCATTTTTTTCAATTCTTCCGTAGTGCCCCGTGACCACGTGATCCGCCCCCAGCTTTTTTGCCAGCTCGCACAGCTTGGCGATCTTCACGTAGCGGTTGCACTGCACGCAGGGATTGGGCGTCAGCCCCTGCAAATAGCTGTTTGCAAAATGGCAAAGCACCTCTTTTTCAAAGACCTCGGTGCAATCCACCAAATGAAAGGGGATCCCCAGCTGCTCTGCCGCTTTTCTTGCGGGCTCGGGATCGGCATCCTCAAACATTTTCAGATATGCCCCCTGCACGTGATGCCCCTCGTTTTTTAAAATCAGTGCCGTATAGGTGCTGTCCGCACCACCGCTGAGCCCCACTAAATAGTTCTTTGCTTCCTTTGACATTTTTTCTCCGATTGTTTCTGTGATCTATTGCTTAATTCTTATATTTTTCTGCCTGCGCCACGGCAAGTCTGTCACAGCGCTCATTATAGGGATGCCCTGCATGCCCTTTGATCCAAACCACCTGCACTTGGTGCTTTTCAAGAAGCCCCAGCAGCTCTTCCCACAAATCGGGATTGAGCGCCGGCTTTCCGTCTCCCTTTTTCCAACCCTTTGCCCGCCAGCTCTTCGCCCAGCCCTTGTTAATGGCATCGGTCAGATACTTGGAATCGGAGGTAAGCACCACCCGGCAGGGCCTTTGCAGAGCCCGCAAGCCCGCAATGGCGCCCATGAGCTCCATGCGGTTGTTGGTGGTGTGCGCTTCTCCGCCCGAGAGCTCCTTTTCCACGTTTTTATAAACCAAGATCGTACCGTACCCGCCGGGTCCGGGGTTGCCCTTGCACGCACCGTCCGAATAGATATAGACCGTCTTTTCCGCTTCCATCTGTATTGCCGCCTTTGCGCCTTGCTTCTTAACATTACCTTTTATTATAACAAATCTTTTTTTATTATGCAAGTGCTTTTATCAAAAAAAGCGGAAGCGCCCCCATTTTTTAAGGGCGCTCTCCGCTGTTGTCATCCATCCGAATTTTAAGACAGCGCCTGCTCGGTCACCGTCATCGTTCTGTTTTCTCTGTTATAATAAGCCGTGATCTGCAGGTTTTCCTCGTCGTTGATAAACACTGATTCATCCTGGGTCTCGTTTTCGATGCGTGCATTTCCAAACGCCTTCTGGCAAAGCAGCAGCTTCCAGGCATAAAAGTCGCTCTGCGACACCTCTTCATAGTACCAAGCGGCACTATAGCCCGAAATGCTCTCGCTTCCCAAATAGTGCGCGCCGATCACGCGGGGACAGCGTCCCGTCCAGCTTTCTCTGTACACCTGCGCCTTTTCATAAAAAAACACTGCCTGCCCGTCCAAAGTGAAATCCGACTGCTCCTCCAAATGCTCGTACAGCATGGAAAGACCTGCCACAAGCTGTCTTTCGCCCTCTCCTTCAAGAGTAAGCACGTCGCCTTCTCTGGTTAAGTTCCACATTTGGTCACCCTCTGCCTCGGGCAAGCCCGAAGGGCGGTCAGTCTCCTGCTCGGGACTGAAAACGCTGTCTTTAAAGGTAAAGATGATCCGAGAGCTGCTCACTTCCTCACTCTGCTCCACCGTGGGGAACTGTCCGCCGATCTCGCCTACCCTGTCTGAAAAGTCCTTTGCCGCCCGCAAAAGGGTATCCGACGCCTTATCGGACAGCAACAGCTTCATGCAGGAAGGATCGCTCATGACGCAAAGGGGAAGGGATGCCGTGTAGCGCAAATTGATGTCCTCGGGCACGATACCGCCGTTTTTCTGCACATATTCTCTTGTAAACTGCTCCACTGCCTTACCAAGCAAGCCCGTGGTGCTGGCAGTGATCACGATCTTATCGTTCACCGAGCGGATCACATATCCGTAAACGCCCTGCAGCTCCTCGTTTGCCGCAATGCTCTCTTCTCTGTTGGTCACGCCGATAAGGATCTCCCTGCGGCTTAAATCCTTCTCCGCATCCACAGCCCAGTCGGTGGAGGAGGGGACGTTGCTCCCAAAGCGGTCGTCAATGGCGTTCTTTAAATTCAACACCTGGCGCAGCACCGCATTGCCCGAGCTGTCACCTCTGACCAAAATATACTCGGTGATCAAGCTGCCCCGCTCGCTTTCCGATGACTCCTGCGCTGACGTGGTCTTTTTCGCCGCGGCACAGGAGGAAAAGAGCATCAGCGCCCCCAGTGCCAGCGCAACCACGCCGATTCCCTGTTTTTTCATAAATGTACTGCTTCTCATAACTTCTACCCAAATTTCAAAATTCCGATCCCGGAAGATTCAAGCGGTAAACACCGCTCTTTTGCAGTTACTCTCTGCCGCAAAGCGCCGCGCCGATCACCGTGCCGAACTGCGAATACACGGGGATGGTAAAATGTACGTCAAACATGCGGTTGAGCCCCTCAAAGACCTGGGGTGCCTGTGCTAAGGTGGACAGCCGTCCTGTAAGAACGATATCCTTGATATCCTTGCTTCTGGCGGCAAACACCGCCATCATGCCCACCGTTTCAAAGACCATGTTAAACAGTCCCAGGGCTCTGTCCGACTTGTCAGCCAAATCGCTGACCTTTCCGAAGTTGGACGCCGTCATGTTTAAGGGAAGCCCAAACTGGTCCTTTTTGCCCGTTAAGTCCGAAACACGCAGGTCAATGCGGGAAAGATCTCCGTCCTTGGCAAGATCCGACAAATGCTCGGGGTTTTCAATGCCCACAAGTTCTCTGGAAAGTCCAATGAGCGTACCGCCGCCCACGCCCGTGCCGCCCAAGTACTCGTTTTTGCCGTCCCTTTGCGCGCACACAATGGCAGTGCCGGTGCCCATGCTCACCACGATCGCCTTTTCAAACTTTGAAAGATAAAGACCGCCTCTGCCCAGGCTCTCAAATTCACTTACATGAAAGCAGGGTCTGCCGTATAGCTCCTTGCCCACAAACGCCGCACCCGCACCGGTGACCATAATGCGGTCAATGTCCGAGAGTGCAATGCCGTTTTCCGCAGTAAATCTGCCAAGGGCTCCGTAAATAGAGGTTACGGGGTCGGTGGCTCTGACAAACAGCGGCTCCATGAGCTGTCCGCCCTCTTGAAATGCCACAATCTTGGTGGCGCTTCCGCCAACGTCTATGCCGATGGTAATCATAGCAGTCCTCACTTTTCAATACGCATAGTTTTTAGTCATTATATCACAAGCTTATGAGCAATTCTACAGTACTTTCACCACAGTTCTGTAACTTTTTTATAAACGAAAAATGAAGTCTTGCCTTTTTGTCGAATATTTTCACCCTCCTTTTTCAAAAAGCCATTGACAAAACAAAAGAAAACGGGTAAAATAAAGACGGACTACAGATACTATAAACAATCCCGAAAGGAATAAAGAAAAATGACCAACGAACAATTCATTGAAAACGAAATATACACCCTGACCGATGAAGAGGGCAAGGAAAGCGAATTCCAGCTCATCGGCAAGGACGTACTGGACGGCGAGACCTACGTGGCACTCTTTCCTCTGGAAGATAATGAGGACGGCGCTTACGTGATCTTGAAGATGGTAGAGGAAGAGGGCGAGAGCGTATTCGTTTCCATCGAGGATGACGACGAATTCGAAAAGGTTGCCGCTTACTTTGACGAAAAGCTGATCCCCGAAGTAGATTACGACGAGAGCGAAGAGGGCTAAGATGCCCGCAGGCGCAGAAAGCATGCGCCGCTGACTTGATTGTTTTGCTGCCTTGTTCGTGATATTCACGATGTATAGACCCACAAGAAATAAAAGGAGCCCGGGCTTCACCTTCAGGGTTCGCAGACCTCCCGACCGGTCCTGCTTATGTCACGACCGACTCGGACGTTGGGAGCGCAAATAAGAGGAGAGGGCACCACCCTTGCATGAGCAGGGTTTCTCTTATCGGTTTACACGGCAAGGCGGTATAACATACTTTTTGGCACCGCTATAGCGCACGGCACGGGAAATGACCCGCACCACGCTTGCGCGGGCGCAGATGAATGAAGGTTTTTTATGAAATGTCCCAATTGCGGCTTTACGGAAAGTAAAGTAATTGACTCCAGACCCACAGAAAACGGCAGCATCCGCCGCAGAAGAGAGTGCCTTTCCTGCAAGAGAAGATTCACTACCTATGAATTTGTGGAAACCGTTCCTTTGACGGTAGTGAAAAAAAACGGCAGCGAGGAGATCTTCGACCGCAGCAAGATCATGGCAGGGTTACTCAAATCCTGCTATAAGCGTCCCGTTACGCGAGACCAAATGGAAGAGCTGGTCAACGACATCGAGGGCGAGCTGATGAACAGCCTTTCCTCCCGCGTGTCCACCACCGATATCGGCGTGATGGTCATGGACCGTCTGCAGAAATTAGACGAAGTGTCCTACGTGCGCTTCGCCTCGGTCTACAGAGAATTCAAGGACGCCCGCACCTTCATGAAGGAGCTGCAGAAGCTCACAGAGAAAAACAAACAATAAAAGCAGCACCCGATCTGCCTTTAAAGGTAGATCGGGTGCTATTCTTTCATTCCTCTACTTCTTCACCACTTATATATCCAATACCAAAAAATTCAATGTACTCAACGTTTTCATCAAGGGAGAGTTCCTTTAATCCGGCTGAGCCGTACGCCCAAACATAAACGTTATATACCGTTTTTCTACCTATATTCACGGTTTTCACACCATAGGCATCCTCCTGCATAGTCTTTGCAATCAACTCAGGACAATCACTATAATAGTCGCAAACTACCGAAAAATGCACAAAAAAGCTGGAATCTTCATCCTCTGAGGGATCGTCAATCCAACGGAAAATATTTTCTATTTTGCGCTGTCCCTCTTGATGCTCCACGTTATAGTAAAATTTATCGTACCGTGCATCTTTCGCATCCTCGGAGGGCGGGATCATGAGCGTGCCCTCGGGCTTGGGATCGTGTGGATTTTCAACGGGACCTTCTGCAGACGGGCTGCTTGCAGGAGCACTTTCACTGCCCCGGGGCGCTGTGGAAGAAACCGCACTGCAGGAACTAAGAAGCACCAGCAAGATCAACACCAAAACAAGACCACTTTTCAAGTTTAACAGGCTTTGATTTTTCATAAGCGTTTCTCCTTTGCTCAATTCAAAAGAATTCCACAGGAAGTGTATTCCTGTACATACAGTATACAGAAATATGGTGGGTATGTCAATACTCCTGCCCGCAATTTTCCAAAAAGCAACACCCGCTCTGCCCTTTTTAAAGACATCACGGGTGTATTTTATACTCATTTCCCGCCAAACAACAGTTTGGCGCACTCGGGGCTTTGCCCCAAGACCCCACCAAAAACTTTTTTGTAAAAAAATTTTTTAGAAATAATTTTCCGTGAGATTTCTTAGGTGACTGGGTAAAGCCGAAAAAGCCTTTAATTACCGCGAAAAACGGGCTTTTTCTAAAAAACAAACGCTCAATAAAAAAATCATTATTTTAACCGAAAAATACGGCGTGTCGAGGGCGCATAAGGGAAAATTTGAGGGAAAATGTGATTTTAACAAAAACCAATTTTTTATGAACGAGCAAACGAACTGTGTGATGTACAAAATCCCACCTGCAAACTGTGTGTTTGTAGGTGGTATTTTTTGTGTTTCATTCGAATAAATGTCGTAGATGCTGGCAACTTTGCGTTAGGTCAACAACATCAATGCAGATGCCGTAGTTCTCTCTCGCATCCTCTTTTTTGCTCTTATAAACCCATACAGAGCTTCCCTTAAAATCGGCGATTTTGG
>JAFTMP010000075.1 GCA_017452335.1 Clostridia bacterium | reverse complement strand
GCAGACTTTTCCGCCATTCTGTGATAGAACTTATAAAGGACGATCGCCAAGAGGACGCTGAGCGCCAAAGACAAGGCACCGGAAAACAGATAAAATACGGCTTCGACCACCAAAATCAATAGTTCACTTGACGTATTCTCACTAAACTCAAGAGCCGCGGTAACACCGCCCTCGATTCCCCCGATGATCCCGCTGATCACCATACCGACGATCACCGCAACAAGATAGATCACGCTCCACTTTACTGCCTTCTTTTCGGGATAATAGACCTTTCGATCCTCCTCTGCAAGTCTGCCCAAAAGCCAATAGTTTGCAAAGGGCACGAAGGCAAGCCAACCGTTCTCCACACCCAGCTTTTTGCTGATCTTCATCAATGAAATGCCGTTGACGATATACATTGCCAAAGCAATCGGCAATACCACGATAAGCACCAGAATCAACCATATCATCACGATTGCAAATCCTGCCATAATAAACTCCTTTCGACCGCCGATGCGGCACTTTTCTTTTTTTCAGTATAGCATATTTTAACACGCGTTTCAATAGAAGGGGGGCAAAAAAACTAAACCGTTTGTTGAAAAAGCGGAGGGACCGTAAGATCCTTCCGCTTTCTTATGAATTATTTACTCTGCAGTTGATTGCACACCGCAAAGCTCATTGCACAAAACAGGCTCCTCTTCTCGGATTTCCTCTTGGCTTTTGTTTTCAGCACATTCTTCAAGATCATCCATCACCAATTCCGCTTCTGCATCGGCAGGATGCACAGCAGGAAATCTATCATCAAGTCCCATGATTAAGAAAAATACCGGCTGTAAAAAAGGCAGCACGATGGACAAGATCAGCATCAAAACAGCCTTGCTTCCTGCCATGACATGATAGATCTTATAAGTCAGCGTATAGAACAAAACCATTGTTGCCAAAGCCAAAAGGGCACGCATTCCAAAGAGTCCATAACCAATAATTATGGATATCCAGTATACTATGTCATTTTCCGGAAAAATGCTCACTAAAAACAGTAAACCGATGAATAGCAGCACTATCGCATATTGAGCCATCAGTAATGCCAAATAAACTCTTCCCCATTTTATCGGCTTCTTTTCGGGATGATTGCGGTTACGATCCTCCTGCGCCAATCTTCCAAACAAGTAGCAATCGGCAATCGGTATCAACGCCAGCCACCCTTTTTTTACACCCAGTCGGTTGCTGATCCTCCAGGTCATCAGTTTTTGACACATGCTCACGCACCAAATATAAAGTACCGGTAAGATTATCAAAAGCAAAATACAAAACAGCAGTGAATACGGGGCACCAATCGTGATCAGCTCAAAAATAATATCTAAAAACATCGTCTGCTCCTTTCAGCCTAAAGGCGCATTTTCTGTTTGCTCTTCAAAGCATGATTCTACGCCGCTCTCAATGTCAATACCCGTCTCATTTCCCTCAAAATACGTCTCAACGTCTCCCGGCTCAACGCTTTCATGTTGTACCTCACGTGCTTCTTCACAGGAGTCCTTCTGTGAAGGCGGATCAACCGCCACATCCTCTTGCAAAACAGAAGGCTGTTGCTTGGGATACCGTTTTCCAAAGGCAAGCATGGGCATGAACACCAGGTCTGTAACGGGCACAAAGGCTACCAAAACGATCATCCATTTTGCAGGATTGCCAATCATGGTATCGTAAATTTTGTAACGCATATACCAGGAAAAAGCCGTAATTGCCGCCAGCAATCCATATCGAGCCACCACAAAAAGGAGATGGGGAACAGCAAGGATGATATCAGAAGCATCCCCTAAGTCAATCGTCAGCAGCAGGAAATCCGTTGCGAACATCCCAACCACCCACAACACCTGCGCAATAGCGTATGTAATGACCGCTGCTACATAAATATAACGCCATGGAACCGCCTTTTTATGCGGAGCACAACGCCGTTGGTGCTCCTCTGCCAATCTGCCAAGAATCCAGTATTTTGCAATCTGTATAAAATGAAGCCATCCGTGTTGCACACCAATCTTCTTGCTGATCTTCCAAACCGAGATCCCTGTGATGACAGATGCAATTGTTCTGTATATTCCAAAAGCAAGAGACACCAACAGGGCGATTACCAGCATCACCGGTGCCAGAAGAACGGAGACAAACATCATGCCAAAAATTCCGCTTGCAATGGATTGTATAAGATCAATAATGAGTTCCATAGTCAACATCCTCCAAAAACAGTTTCAAAAAGCCACTCTATAAAGCATATTGTATCACAATTCTCCTCTTTTTGCAAGAAAAACACAAAAATAAAAACGGAGTTGTCCATTTAAAGGACAACTCCGCAAGCATTCATTATTCGATTTCCGTGTTTTCAGCTCCTGCCGTGCAACAAACGGTCTTCTGCTGTTCCTCTACAGCGTCCTGCGATACCACCGCTTCAACATCTGCGGCAGGCACTATAATGTCCTGCGCAGCAGGCTCGGGCAAGTCTGTGGGGAAGCGCTTCATGAACGCCAGCACTGCCAAGATCACCAAATTTGCACCCGAAACAAAAATGCTCAGCAACAGCATCCAAATGGCATGATCCTTCGCCATTACGTGGTAGATCTTGTAGTACACAAAATAACTCACCACCGAAACACCGATCGCCAACGCCAAAATGAGAAAATAAGACAGGAAGAGCAACAACAATCCAACCATGGATGCCGCGCCGCCTGCGGTGAGCTCCCCGCTTCCTTCCACTGAGAACCAGAGCGCAAAGTAGCAAACCATGAACACCACTACCCATACCGTAAGCAATACCCCTAAGGCAATCTGGCAGAACAAAAAGATCTTACTCCATTTGGTCACCTTTTTTTCGGGATGATAGCGTTTGGTATCCTCCTCCGCGATCTTACCCATCAAATAATAGTCTGCAAAGGGAATAAATCCCCGCCATCCCTTGGGGATGCCCAGCTTTTTACTGATCTTCATCAGCGAAAAGCCCTGCAACAAATACATACCCAGTGCAATTGCGCCCATCATCATCACATAAATAATGTAGAACACAACCATAAATCCTGTGCCTAAAACTGTGCCGGCTGCCATAACGCCCTCCTTATTTATATAAAAATCTAAATTGTCTTTCGACTTACCTTCACTATATCACATTTTCCTCTTGCATGCAAGTACTTTTTTCAACTTTACAGTCTAAAGTCTCATCCTGCCCGCCCTCAGACGCGAAGGTGTATTTTTCCGAAAAGGCAAGCACCAGCAGGATCACCGTGCCGGCTCCGCGCACAAAGAGCGAAAGGAGCATCATCCAGGGAGCGTGTTCTTCTGCAAAGGCTTTGTAAACGTAATAAGAAATGAATCCGGACAGTACGCCCACTCCGATGGATAAGGGGTAAAGCAACAGTGTTGCGCCCAGCCACAGAAAAAAAGCAATCAACAAGCATACTAACAAAAGAGCCGCAACCGACATCACTACCGTCTGCAACGACTGATTCTCGGGAAAAAGCATAATCACCATGGGCAACACCATGGAGAGCGTCAATACTGCCATATAAAGCACCCAAAAACCGCCGTAAACCAGCGCGTAGACTATTTTTACTGCCGCATACAGCTTTGCAAAGGGAAAAGACTTCTTTAAGGGTGCGGAGCGCTTCTGCTCCTTTTGTGCCATCAAGCCAAACTGATAGCTGTTAAAGAAGGGGATAAAGCACCGCCAAGTACCGGACACTCCCATCTTTTGGCTCAGCTTCATCAGCGCCACACCCTGTAAGATCAACTCTAACAAACCGACCAATCCGCCGATCATCAGAAAGATCATCAAAAACACCAACGAAAACATTATACCACCCCTTTTTATTTCAGTATAGCACAGTCTTTTTTTATTTGCAAGAGCGTTTATAAAAAAACTGTAAACTGTTGGTTGTTTTAAAACGACCACAAAAAGAATGCCGCAGAATACGCTCTGCGGCATACAAGGTTGAATGTTTATTTCGATTACTACTCTTCGGCATCTCCCTTGACCGTCATCTCCCCATCGGTGATGCTCTGCACAAGGACTTCCTGTTCATATTCCGGGGAAGCTTCCAAAATTACCGCAGAGCTTTTTGGGAATTTCTTGCCAAACGCCAGCACCAGCAGGATCACCAGAGAGGAGCCCGCCAAAAAGATGCTGAGCACCATCATCCAAGGTGCATGATCGTCTGCCATAACGTGATAGATCTTATACAGGTCGATCCACAACACGACGCAAAGCGCCGCTATCAAACACAAAATTATCAGATACAGCAATACACCCGCCAAAACCAAGCCGAAGGATCCTGCAATCAGCATGTTGCGGTCGCCCTGCACGCTTGCCTTACCGGTAAAATACGCCAGCACAGCCATGCCCGCCAAGGCGATGCTGCATACAATACACAGCCACACCCCCAGCGAAAAAGTGATACGGCGCCACTTCCTCCCTTTCTTTTCAGGATGCTTTCTGATCTGATCCTGCTCGGCGATCTTGCCCATCTGATATAAATTCAAAAGGGGTACAAATGCAAGCCTTCCACCCTTGATCTGCAGTTTTCTGCTGATTCTCATAAGAGCCACGGCGTTGAGAATATACAGCAAAAGCGGAATAAACAGCGTGAGCGGCAATGCTGTAAACGTTGTCAGCGAAATCAAGTTTAACAGTTCCATACGCGGCTCCTTTCAGCATTAAAAACGATGTTGTTACGTATACTATAGCATATTTCACTTTGATTTTCAAGAGTTCTTCGGTTCTTCTGTAAAAAAACCGCAATTTTTTTCTTACACTTCCGTTTTTTTTGAAAAATTCTATTGCAATTTGCCACCAATTATTGTAAAATAATGCATCGGAAAAAACCGGATTGATATTTTTCACCCATACAGGGTCAAAGGAGTGATTCAGATGAATGCTTACGTTGCACGCGTCATTGAAGACGTGAAAGTAAAGTACAAGAATGAACCCGAGTTCATTCAAACTGTGGAAGAGGTGCTCTCTTCCCTGTCTCCCGTGGTGGATGCCCACCCCGAATATGAAAAGGCTGATCTGCTGGGCAGAATGATCGAGCCCGAAAGAATGTTCACCTTCCGTGTGGTTTGGGTAGACGACAACGGCGTTGCACACACCAACACCGGCTACCGCTGCCAGTTCAACGGCGCCATCGGTCCTTACAAGGGAGGACTTCGTTTCAAACCCAATGTATATGCCGGCATTATCAAGTTATTAGTCTTTGAGCAGACCTTTAAAAACGCACTGACCGGTCTTCCCATCGGCGGCGGTAAGGGCGGCTCCGACTTCAACCCCAAGGGCAGATCCGAAGCCGAAATTATGCGCTTCTGCCAGAGCTATATGACCGCTCTTTACAGATACATCGGTCCCGATGTAGACGTTCCCGCAGGCGATGAGGGTGTAGGCGGCAGAGAGATCGGCTACATGTTCGGTCAGTACAGACGCCTCAAGGGCGTTTGGGAAAACGGCGTGCTCACCGGTAAGGGCATGACCTACGGCGGCTCCCGCTTCCGTCCCGAGGCAACCGGCTACGGTGCGATGTATTACCTCAACAACATGCTGGCACACCAGGGCGATACCATTGAAGGAAAGACCATTGCAGTTTCGGGCTACGGCAACGTGGCTTGGGGTATCTGCAAGAAGGCAAGAGAGCTTGGCGCAAAGGTTGTGACCATCTCGGGCAGAGACGGCTACATTTACGACGAAGAGGGCGTGACCTCTTCCGACGAGAAGGTGGCATACCTGCTTGAAATGCGTGCTTCCAAGAACGGCAGCATCAAGGACTATGCTGACAAGTTCGGCGTGCCCTTCTTCCCCGGCGAAAAGCCTTGGGGCGTGAAGGTGGATATCGCAATGCCCGCCGCTACTCAGAATGAAGTAGTGATGGCAGATGCAGAAAAGATCGCCGCAAACGGCGTGAAGTACTACATGGAAGTATCCAACATGTCCACCACCAACGATGCACTCAACTTCCTGCGCACCAAAGATATGATCGTAGGTCCCGCAAAGGCAGTAAATGCCGGCGGTGTGGGCGTATCCGCTCTTGAAATGTCTCAGAACTCCGAGCGTCTGGTTTGGACTGCAGAAGAGGTTGATGCAAAGCTGGAAGCAATGATGAAGGATATCCACGATGCTTCCGCAAAGGCTGCAGAAACCTACGGCCTTGGATACGATCTGGTATCGGGTGCAAATATCGCGGGCTTCACCAAGGTGGCTGAGGCAATGATGGCACAGGGTATTTTCTAAAATTCACTATATTACAAACAAAAATGCTTGCTCAAGTTTTCATTTGAGCAAGCATTTTTATATTAAAAACGTCCTCTGCCGCCACCGCGAGAGCCGCCGCCACTGCGGGAGCCGCCCGAGCTCTTTTGCTGCGGGCTGTAGGTTCTTGTGTGGGTACGGAACAAAAACAGATCCTTTTGTCCCGTTAGCGTAAAGCTGTCTTTCTTCACGTAGTTGCCCGCGCTTCTTGCGGCTTTTACCGATTTCAGCTTGGATTTCATAGAGGTGACTGCCAGCAGTCCGATGATCAGCCCCACAAACAGGGCAATAAAGATGTTTCTGCCCCAAGGAATGATGATCCAATCCTCATAGGGATGACCGTTTTGCGCTTCACTGACCAGCTTTTCGCACCCCGAAAGATAGCTTGTAAAGGCTTCAAAATAGTTTCCATCGCTCAGTTTTTCTTCAAACCTGGGCGCTAAGTACTCATAGGTGGCATCCTGGGAAACGGCTTCATTGCCCAAACCGTAGGTTGCAACGCACCATTCGCGAAAATACATGTCGATGACCAGTATTGCCGCATCCTGACGATATGCAGAGCTTTCGTGATAGGCATCCGCATACACCAAAATATCTCTCCCTCCGGTATCCTCCACCGTCAGCACCACCACATCAAAGGAAAGGCGGTCACTGACCTCATCAAGCATCTCGGCAAGCTGTTTTTCCTCTGCATCGTCAAGCAGGTCTGCGCTGTCTACAATGCGGGAAGGCGCCTGCGCAAAGGAAAAGAGAGCAAACACCGAAAGCAGGCATGCTGTGCAAAGAAGAAGTGCTAAAAATTTCATTTTTTTCATATCCGCACCTCCTTAAAGCAATGACAGCAACGTAAGCAGTGCAAAAAGCCCCACTGCGGATGCCGCCGCGATCAGCAACAGCCATTTCACATAAGCCTTTTTATCAAGAGGCAGATCGCCCACGAATTTGCCCGTCTGCCCGTTCATGGCAAAGGTGAATTTTTGATCTTGCCAAGTGGTGTTCAAGATCCAAACGGGATAGAGTGCATAGCGGGCATGACCACCCGAAAGCTTCACAGAGCTATTTTCCGTCTTGACCGCGGTGTAGCCCACCACCGTACGGCGAAAGGCATCCTCTGTACCTGTTTTGATGCGCTCGTTGGCGCGTGTACGGCTCTCCTCCTCGTTTACATCGTAGCGGTCCGCCACGTATCCCGAAAGATATGCCGTCCTAAAGTCCACGGCGTCGGAAAAATTGAAGGGCTCAATAGACTCCATCAGATCGTCTGCCATTTTGGAGGAGCCGTCCACCGGAACCCGCTCAAAGGCAATATTTCCTTGACGGATCACTGCAAAATGATCGGTGTCGGTGTGGATATAGTCCCCTCTTCGATAGGAGCGCACGCGGGTGGCGCGCTATCGGATCTTGGCATCCGCATTGGTGTCATACAGCCAAAAGGGCACGTACACTCCTTTGATCTCGTCGATGTGGTTTTCGTCCTTAAAGGCTTTGGGAAGGAGTTTTTTGCCCTTTAAGTGTCTTAAAAAAGCATCTTTTGCCGCTTTCTTATCCAGTTTAAAGGGGATCACCACATCGGGCTTCAAATCGCCCGAGAGCTGCTCCTTCATGACCACGGGATTATCACAATAGGGACAATGGGTGGCGGCTGTGGTATCATCCGCCAAAATTTCTCCGCCGCATGACTGGCACACGTACACCCGCATGCCCTCAGCTTCCCCCTCTTCCCATTCTTTTCCCGCAGGGGTTTGCCAGGAAAGATCATCCTCTCCCTGGTCTTTAAGCTCTTCATCCAGTTCCTTTAGCGTTTCCACTTCAAACTCGGTGTCGCAATAAGGACACTTCATCTTCTGCAGTCCGCTGTCAAATTCGATCGCCCCGCCGCAACAAGGGCATTTATATTCAAGAAGCTCTGCCATATTTTATTCTCCTTGCTGTCTTGGAATAGGGATTATTTCAGATCGTCCTCATCAAAGCGGTCTCCGCATTCGGGACAGAATTTAGGCGGGTCTGCAGGGTTTTCGGGCTTCCATCCGCACTTATCGCAGACATACACCGGTGCGCCCGCAGGTCTTCTCTTTCCGCATTCACCGCAGAATTTTCCCTTATTCACCGCACCGCAGGAACAGGTCCAACCCTCATTTTCGGGCTTCTTGGCACCGCATTCGGGGCAGAACTTGCCTGTTGCCACATGACCGCAAGCGCACTTCCAGCCCTGCTCCTCGGGCTTCTTAGCACCGCACTCGGGGCAGAATTTACCGGTAGCGGTGGCACCGCAGCAGCACTTCCAGCCATCAGGTGAGGGAGCGGACTGCGCATGTGCCTGCTGTTGTTGCTGTTGCTGTGCGCCCATAGCGTAAAGATTCTGGGCGTTCATTCCCCCCATATTTGCCGCCATACCAAAGCCCATAAAGCCGTTTACAGCCCCATTGGGGTTGGCTGCTGCCGCACGCATGGCGTCTGCCTGTGCACCCACAAGGGTAGCTCCTGCCATGGTGGGATCGCGCATCACCGCGCTCTTCTGCAGCTGCTTGATCATCTCGGCATCTTCCTCGGGCAGAGTGACAGAATTCAGTGCTACGCTAACCACTCTCAGTCCACGCAGGGACGACCACTTGGCAGAAAGCGCCTCGTTCATGGCGTTTTCAAGGTCGGTAGTGTGTGCGGGGATCTGATTGGGGCGCATTTCCATCGCCGAAAGCTTGGCAAAGGCAGGCTGCAGAGCGCTGATAAACTCTGCCTTGAGCTGTGCATCCAGCTCTGAGCGGGTATAGCTGCTTTGCACATTTCCGCAAACATTGGTATAAAAGAGCAACGGGTCTGCGATCTTGTAAGAATAAATACCCGAGCAACGAAGAGACACGTCCACATCCAGCCCGATGCGGCTGTCCACCACGCGGAAGGGTACGGGATTGGGGGTGCCGAACTTGTTGTCGATAAGCTCCTTGGTGTTGAAATAATACACACGCTGATCCTTTCCCGTATCGCCGCCGTAGGTAAAGCGCTTGCCGATGGTTTTGAAGGTATCAAGAATGCTCTGCCCCAGCGACCCTGCAAAAATACTGGGCTCGGTGGAACTGTTGTAGGTATATTCACCGGGCTCGGCACAGACCTCCACCACCTTGCCCTGCTCTACGATCATCATACACTGACCGTCTGCCACGGCAACGCCCGATCCGTTTGAAATGATATTGTCACTTGCCTTGGTGTTGGAGGAGCGCTTGCCCACTCTCTTTTGTCCCTTGGTTACAAGGACGTCCTTGTCCATTGCTTCGCAGTAGAAAAATTCCTTCCATTGGTCGGCAAGAGTGCCGCCAACCGCGCCGATCGCCGCTTTGATCAATCCCATAATACTTCTCCTTTTTCATCATATATTTATTCACTCAAAAGTGCGTTCTTCACAGTTCTTTTTATATTTTATCACATACGGGGCTGTTTGTAAACCGTTTTTTATAAAATTCCTCCCCGAACCAATCAATTCCCCTTTTTCAGGTTTTTTTCAATCCCCTCTTGACAATTCTTAAATCTATGATATAATGATATCAGAATGATATCACAATGATAAAACAAAGGAGATCGTTATGGAACTGAAAAAGGTAAATGAAAAGATATTAAAGCCCGCAAACGGCATTGCCGTCCTTCTTCTGCTCATCCTTGCAGAGCTGCTCTCGCTTGGAGTGATGATCGTGGGCATCGCAAACGAAGCCACCTTCGGCGGCCCGCTGATCCTGCTATCCATCCTTTTGATGACCCTATTTTCCATTATGTTCGCAGGACTGCGCACCGTTCGTCCCAATGAAGCACTGGTTCTCACTCTCTTTGGCAAATACCACGGCACCATTAACAAAGCGGGCTTTTTCTACGTCAATCCCTTCAGCGTGGGCTTCAACCCTGCTTATGAGGAATACAAGGAGGATGCGGCAAGAAAAAACCGTACTGCTGCCGCCAAAGGGCAGGAGCAGAGCATTGCCGTCTCACCCGTGAAAAAGACCATTTCCTTAAAGGTGCAAACTCTTGATAACGGCTGTC
>JAFTMP010000074.1 GCA_017452335.1 Clostridia bacterium | reverse complement strand
TAAACAGCTCTTCTCTGCTGTGCTCGCCAGGAACGATATAAAAATTATACACCCGCGTGCCGATCGCCGCCGAGCCTCTGGAGCCGTTGCCTGTGGAGGATTTTCCCGCCTTGGCGCCGCTTTCCAGATTATAAAGCAGGGTCTTTAATACCCCCTTGTCGATCACCGTCTTCCTTGCAGTGGGATAGCCCTCGCCGTCAAAGGACACCTGCATGGCATTACCGGGATAAAAGGGATCGTCGATCAGCGTCAGCTTGTCGGTGGCGATCACCTCGCCCTCCTTGTCCTTTAAAAGAGAGGTGCCCAGTTGTGCTTCTCTTGCAAAGAAGCAGGCACAGAAGGTAGAAAGGATCTGCTGCATTTGTCTGCCTTCAAAAACGATGGGGTATCTACCGCTCTTTACCAAGCCTGCGCCAAATTTCTCTTCCGCCTTTTCCTTGGCTTCTCTTGCCAGCTCCTCAAAACACAGCTTTGAAAGGTCGTGCTCCGACTTCATGCCGTCTCTCTTATCTTCCCCGCGCTCCAGCACGCTGTAAACATACGCGCCGCTGTATCCGAAGGCGTTTTGCAACCGCAAGCCCTCACTGCTGTAAAGATAGGTCTCACTGCATCCCGCATAAGCGCCCCCTGCCGTGCCGTCGGAAATTTCTTCTGAGGAAGCGTACGCCGCGTCTCTGCACTTCATGGCAATTTCTTTAATTTCTGCCGCACCGGGCATGGTGAAGGGGATCTCCTCTTTCTTTTCATAGGAAAGTCCGCCCGGGCAATAAAGGGTCTGCTCGCTTTTTTCAATCAGCGCCGCATTTTCCACAGCCTTGTCAAAAAGCAGCACTGCTTCCTCAATAGTGGCAATGGTGCTCTGTGCCGAGCCGGTCTTGCCGTTTACCGTCACGCGCACGATCAGCGACCCCTCGGTTCCTGCCGAAAAGGCGGCAAGCTCGTCTCTGAAGGTCTCGGCAGAAAGATTGCTCCCACCGGAATAATACATATCAAATTGGGCACCGCACCCCTTGGCGCGCTCATCCACTGCCTCAAAGATCCGATCAAAGTATTCCTTTGTCATGACTGCACCTCCTTAAGATCTTCCGCCCACGGTGATGGACGAAATACGAATCAACGGCTGACCCACCTCATTGGGCACCGATCCGCTCACCGAACCGCACATACCCTGTCCGTGGAATCGGTTTTGTCCCACCATGTCAATGTCCATGAGCACCTGGGAGCCCGTTCCGATCAGCGATGCGCCCTTGACGCACTCGGTGATCTTGCCGTTCTTCACCAGATACCCCTCTTCCACGCCGAAGTTGAAGGCGCCTGTGATGGGGTTGACCGAACCGCCGCCCATCTTTGCGGCATAAAGACCGTTTTCAATGGAGGCGATAATGTCCTCATTGCGGTCCTCTCCGTTTTCAATATAGGTGTTGGTCATACGGGAGGAGGGCTCATAGGTGAAGTTCTGCCGTCTGCCGCTGCCGGTAGAGGGCATACCCATACGTCTGCCACCCAAGCGGTCCACCATATAAGACTTTAAAATACCCTTTTCAATGAGTACGATGGGACGGGTGGGCGTGCCCTCGTCGTCCACATCAATAGAGCCCCACGCATGAGGAATAGTAGGATCGTCCACTGCGGTGACCTTTACGTTCGCGATCTGCTGACCCAGCTTTCCTGCCATTTGGGAGGTACCCGTGGCAACCGAGTCGGATTCCAAAGAGTGTCCGCAAGCCTCGTGGAAAATCACGCCGCCAAAGCCGTTTTCAATGGCAACGGTCATCTGTCCTGCAGGGCAGAAGGAGGCGCCCAGGCGTGCAATTGCCACGCGGGAGGCTTCCTTTCCGCATCCCTCGGGGCTTACCTCTTTTTCAAACATTTCCATGCCCATGCGTCTGCCGGGACCGTAAAAGCCGCTTTCGGTCACGCCCTTATCTTCTCCGATAGAGGTGCAGGCAAGACGGGTACGCACCTGCCGATCCTGCAGATACCGCCCCTCGCTGTTGGCAACGAGAATGTTGCGGTCCACATCCAGAAGCCGTGCCTTGACCTGGGTAATGCGTCCGTCACTTTCCTTGGCGGCAAAATAACAGCGCTTTAACACCTCCAGCTTTTCCGCCTTGGGCACTTCCGAGGAAATGCGCACCACGGGACTGCGGCTGATCACCTTTTCGGGTGTGAGACAAATGGAAATGGGCGCAGTTCCCTCTCCCAGCGCGCTTGCCACCTGATCTGCCAGCGCAAGCAGTCCGCTTTCGGTCAGCTCGGTGGTGGTGCCGTAGACCGTTCTGGTGCCCAGCATCACTCGAATACCCGCACCGGAATTGACCGAGTCTGAGATCTCCTCAAGACAGGAATTCACCATATAAAGACTTCCCGAAAGGGTGCGCTCAGCAAAAATCTCGGCGTAATCCCCTCCGGTGCAAAGTGCCCGCGCCAGCACCCTTTCACAAAGCTCTTTTGAAAGCATCATTTCACTACTCTCCTTTTATCTAAAGAATTTAAGAAATCAACGATACGATATCCTCTTCGGCTTCCCACGAAAGTCCCTTCTTGTGAACGGTGACAGTATATCCTCTGCCGTCAAAGGTAGCATGATGGAAAAAGTAGTTGACCACCAGCTCATCCCGCTCTTCATTCCAGGTATTTTCATGGAATTCCAAAAGATACCCGTCGGTAAAGGTGTATTTACCGTCATCGGCAATCAGACCCTGCTCTAAGAGCTCTTCCTTAGAGCCAAAAAGGATCTCCTTGTTGTTCTTCTTTGCCCAGTAGGTAAAATAGCCCTTGATCCCTTCGCGATGCTCTTCCTCCACGCCCTCCAGGTCCACAGCAAAATAGGTGCAGTTGAGCTGGGTAAAGTCCATGCCCTCTTGCTCTTCAATTGCTTCGATCGCCGTGCTGTATGCAAAGATCTCCTTGCCCGAAAGGGCGCCAAAGCAGAGTTCACCATCCCAGGGATCTAAAAAATAATTAAATCTTGAGGAATCCGCCAATGCAGGCAGGACCGTTGCCGCCAAGATCACCACGGCAAAGACCGCGGCAAAAATGATTCCTCCGATTTTAAAGCCCTTCTTGAGCAGTTCTTCCTTTTCTTTTTGTGTTCTGTACTTCTTAGCCATCGTCCAAAACGCTCCTTTTTATTCACTATATTCAAATTTATTTTAAATAACTTGTATCGCAAACGCTGTAAAGATACTGCCGTCCGTCAAGTACGCGCGTCACAATCCCCAGCTCCAACAGCATTTTCAGCGCGGCACTGCATTTTCTGCCCTTTAGCCCACTGAATTTTGCAAACTCCTTTGACGTAAAGACGGCAGGGCATTTTTCGGGCAACAACAAATGGTAGTCCTCAATGGTACAAAGCTCGTAAAGGTCCACGGGCGTGCACGGCACCCGCTCCACTCTGTGCGAGCCCTTTTTGCCGTCCTTTGACCAACCGTCAGCCAGGCGGTACTCTTCCCCGTCGTAATAAAAAATCACAACGCGAAAGCCCTCCTTGCCCGCCAGCGTACACAGGGGCAACAGCTCCCAAAGCAAATGGCAAGGCGCACCCTTTTTCGGGCTCCCTCGCCCACCGCTCACACTGCCGTCCAGCGGGTCCAGCCAATACACTGTTTTTTTCCGCATCAACGGACAGACCAAGGTGACGGGATAATGGTCGGTCAGCACCGAAAGCTTTTCCTTGATTTTTGAAAAGGATCCCGTTTGAATCTCCACGATCCCATCCTTGCCGAAAACATCTGCCACATACCCCAGCACAGGCACCTCCTGCTCGTCCTCTTCCCCTGCAAAATAGTTTTTCAGGGTGGCGTGAAGCAGTTTTTCCTTTTGGGTCCCGATCCCCTCGGGCACGCGCGCTCTTGCCGCCTGCAGCGCCTCGGCAAAACGCTCGTTATTCAGCTGTAAGGGTAACATAGGTAGGCTCTTTTTCAAACGCCGGCAGGATTTTTTCAATCAGATCGCAGACCACCAGCGACACGCTGGCAGTATTGATCCCGGGGTGACACCCGATATACTCTGCCTCAAGCAGATCTCGGTCAATGAGCAGCTTTACCCGATCCTCTTTATCAAACAGCAAGCTGAGCACACCCGCACTGCCCGGCGCACAGGAAAGGTACTGCATCAACTCTTCTTCGTTTGCAAAAGAAAGTCTGGAGGAACCGATCTGCGCGGAGAGCTGCTTGGTTTTAAAGGGTTTTTCCGCAGGCATGAGCAATAAATAAAAGGCAGAACCGTTGCGGGTCTTTAAAAAGAGATTCTTGCACATCCGAGCGCCCAGCATTTCGTCCACCGCCCTGCAATCCTCCATGGTGGCGGCAGGCGGGTGGTGCACGGTCTTGTAGCAAAGAGCAAGACGATCCAAAAAGGCATACACCTGTCGCTCTTTTTCACACTGCCCCTCTGTGGGACACCCTTTTCCCTGTTCACGCATGATCGCTTTCTCCTGCGGCAAATGCCATATACTTCAAAGTATATAGTACCATTTTACAAGGGAATTGTCAACGGAATTCCCTTTTTTCGTCTTTTATTTTTTCTGCTAAAGCCCTTTTTTTGCACTGCAAAAAAATTTTGATTTTTTTCAAAAAAGCTCTTGACAAAAACCAAAAAATCAGTATAATAAAAACAGGAACAATTCCTAATCCTAAATCAAGGAGGCATGATGACAAAGCAACGAAAACTGATCCATCAGATCATCTGCATGTCACCAATGCATCTGAGTGCGGAAGAAATCTACTTTGAGGCAAAAAAGCTCTGCCCCTCCATTGCGGTGGGCACGGTGTACAGAAACTTAAATCTGATGGCTGAGGAAGGACAGATCATGAAGATCGAATTCCCCGGTCAGCCCGTCCGATTTGATAAAAACACCATCCCTCACGAGCATTTCTTCTGTACAGATTGCGGACAGCTTTTTGATCTGAACATCAAAGGGATCAAGGAACTGATCGAAGCCCAATCGGGCATGACGGTACAGGGCTATTCTCTGAGCGTCAGATGCCAATGCCAAAACTGCAATACGGCAAAAAGTGCCGTATAACACACAAAAAACTACTAAAACATATTGAAATTGAAAAGGAGAAACAATCATGAAAAAATGGAGATGCACCGTATGCGGCGAAATCGTTGAAGGAGAATACCCCCCCGAAAGATGCCCCCTTTGCAAGCAGCCCGCTGAAAAGTTCGTTGAGGTTGTGGAAGAAGAAGGAATGACCTGGGCGGCTGAACATATCGTAGGCGTGGGCAAGGAGCCCGGCGTTCCCCAGGAGATCATTGACGGTCTGCGCGCAAACTTCGAGGGCGAATGCACCGAGGTTGGTATGTATTTAGCAATGGCAAGAGTGGCTCACAGAGAAGGCTACCCCGAAATCGGTCTTTACTGGGAAAAGGCAGCATGGGAAGAGGCTGAGCACGCTGCAAAGTTTGCAGAGCTGCTGG
>JAFTMP010000073.1 GCA_017452335.1 Clostridia bacterium | reverse complement strand
CCTGAAATGTAAATAGGGATCTTTCTGAACGAAAAAACAGCACCCGCAAAGCGAGTGCTGTGGTTTTGAAGTATCGTGAGTACGGATTATCTCTTGGAGAACTGAGGTGCACGACGAGCAGCCTTCAGACCGTACTTCTTTCTTTCCTTCATTCTGGGGTCACGAGTGAGGAAGCCAGCCTTCTTCAGAGCGGGACGAAGAGTTTCGTCGCTCTTGATGAGGGCTCTTGCAACGCCGTGACGGATCGCGCCTGCCTGGCCGGAGATACCGCCGCCGTTTACAAGGCAGATGATATCGTACTTGCCAACAGTGTTGGTTACGCCGAAGGGCTGGTTTACGATCAGCTTCAAGGTGCCAAGACCGAAGTAATTGTCAATGTCTCTTCCGTTGATGGTTACCTTACCGGTACCGGGAACAAGACGTACTCTTGCGATAGAGCTCTTTCTTCTGCCCGTTCCGTAGAAATAGGGCTTTGCGCTTGTATAAGTCATTGTCGATTACTCCTTTCTTTAGCCTTCGTAAGCAACGGGCTTCTGAGCCTGCTGATTGTGTTCGGGACCTGCATAAACCTTCAGACGAGTAAGGCTCTTTGCACCGATGGTGTTCTTGGGCAGCATGCCCTTAACAGCCATTTCCAGTACCTTCTCGGGCTTGTCTTCCATGAGCTGCTTTGCAGTAACGCTCTTCAGACCGCCGATGTAGCCGGAATGATGATAGTAAACCTTCTGAGTCAGCTTCTTGCCGGTGAAGATTGCTTTTTCAGCGTTGATGATGATGACGAATTCGCCGCAGTCAGCATGAGGGGTGAATTCGGGTCTGTGTTTGCCTCTTAAAATATTGGCAGCGAGTACAGCGGTCTTACCAACGGGTTTGCCTGCTGCATCCAGAACATACCACTTGCGCTCGATGTTCTCTGCCTTAGCCATATAGGTAGACATCTTCGGGATTCCTCCGTATTTTCTTCTTCAAATTTTTTGTCTTGTTTTTGACAGCCTGCATATTATAGCACTTCATCCCCGTATTGTCAACACCTTTTTTGAAAAAAATCGGACTTTTTTGATTTATAGTGATACTATCTCGTGAATTCTCTTGAAATCTTGCTTTTTCTCGCTTTTTCTTTCTTTGCAAAAAAATGTTTTGAAAGGAGAAAGTGACCGTAAAACGGGACGAAAAGGGAAGAGTTTCGGTGATTTTTTGCTTTTTAAAATAAAAGGAGTGAACCGCAAAATGGTCACTCCTTTATCTTGAATTTTGCTTTTGAAAAAGGGAAGATCAGCCGTTGATGATGCCGTCTGTCACGTTCTCGGTGGGGGCGTTGGTGAGCTTTCCGTTTGCCGCAGCGGTGATCTTACCGCCGGTCACGTTGAGCACCAGAGATGCCTGCAGAGCGTCATCCCCTGCGGTGATGTTTAAGGTACCGCCCTCGATGGTGACAAAGCCCTTGGCTGTATCTACTTCCTCGGTTGCCTTAATGCCGTCGTTGCCTGCCTTGATGGTCAGGTTGCCGCTTCCCACGGTTACGCTTTCCTTGCCGCGAATGGCGGTGTTATACACATCTACCGTCAAGGTCACTTCCTTGATCTTGATATCGTTTTTGCTGGAAATACCATTGTTGTAAAGGGCAGTGACACGAAGAGTTCCCGTGCCGCGGATGGTCAGGTCATCATCGGAATAAACCGCCGCGTTGGGACCGTCTGTAGCGGCAGAGGCAGGATAGTCCACGCCGTCCTTCAAAGCATTGGTGGTGCCTTCCTTAACGGTCAAGAAGAGCTTGTCTGCGCTATCGCAGTAGATCACGGGTCCGACGGGGTTGGTCAGCTCTACACCTGCTAAAATCAACTCTACCTGCTCGCTTTTGTCTACAGCCACAACGATGCCGCAGGATTCGCTCTTGCCGCTCAGCTCGTAGCTTCCTGCCTTGGAAATGGTTAAAATACCGTTTGCAAACTGCGCACCGGTGTTGCCTACGTTTACGTTTCCGCCGTCAAACACGATGCTGCCGGCTTCGGTAGCGGGAAGGGAAACGCTTTCTTCCGTTCCAGTGGAGGGATCTCCGGTAGGAGGATCCTGCTTGCCTCCGGTGGTGGTTTTGGTGGCACATGCGCAGAGCGTCATGCAGATCACGAAGATGAGGCTCAAGGTGCTGAAAAAATAACGGTACTGTTTCATAGTACATTCCTTTCGGATCAAAAATAGTGATGCGCACAGCGGCGCTTACATATTTATCCTACCATATTATTGTGAATACTTTGTGAACGTTCACTGAAAAAGCGGATGTTTTTTCATAAGATTTGAAAATTCGTCAATGTGCCGAAAGTTGGGCTGAAAAATTGTACACTATTACCAAGAATTTTTTGGAAAAAACTCTTTATTTTTGATAAAAAGTATGGTATACTATATACACGGGAGGGGTGAGGACCCTTGCCCCTGTCGAATCTATTGTAAGGTGGGATCTCAATGAAAATCACATACGCAACAAAACGTCAGGAAGTTACTTCTGAATTTGTAGCATCGGCAGAACGGAAACTGAAAAAGTTTGACAGATTCTTCAAAGACGATGCCTGCGCGCTCATCAAGACCGACAAAAAGAAAAATGGCGAGAGCGTGGAATTGACGATTTCCTGCGGTGGGACCCTTTACCGCTCCGAAAAGCGTGCAGACACCATGATGAACGCGCTGGATGAGACGATCGAAGCGATTCTCAGACAGATTCGCAAGAACAAGACCAGACTTGAGCGCAAGCTGAAGGAAGGTGCCTTCGTACCTGTACCCGATGAGGAGGTGTCTGAAGAGATCGTGGAGGAGGCTCCCGAGTTCCGCGTACGCACCAAGTCCTTCCCCGTAAAGCCCATGACCACAGAAGACGCAATTTTGCAAATGCTGCTGCTCGAGCATGATTTCTTCCTGTTCCGCAATCCCGACAACGGTGCGCTGAACCTGGTGTACCGCAGAGCGGATGGCGATTATGGTTTGATCGTTCCCGATTGATGCTTTGGGATCACCGCGGGTTATAATGTTATAATATCATAAAGATAATTTCGGGCATCGCCTTTTAAGGCGGTGCCCTTTTTTGATGCTTCGGTGAATGCTTTGTGCAGAATGCACACAGAAAATACACAAAAAAATCACAATTTGGCGGATTACATATTGCAATTTTTTAAAAAATCGTGTAGAATACTGTAAAATGGCGTCGAAGTTTTTGTTGCAAGCTTTTGACGGATCAATGAATACGGAGGCAGAGCATGAAAGCGCTTGAAGAAAAGATTTTAACCTGCGGTACGGTGGCAGAAGGAAATGTTTTAAAGGTGAACAGTTTTCTCAATCATCAACTGGACGTGGCTTTTCTTTGCGAGGTGGGCAAGGAGTTTTACCGTCTGTTTAAAGATGATGGTGTGACGAAGATCCTGACCATTGAAGCCTCGGGAATCGGCGTTTCCTGCTTGACTGCTCAGTATTTCGGATGCAACGTGGTGTTTGCTAAAAAGAGTAAGTCCAGCAACATCAGCAACGATCTTTACAAGGCAAAATCCTTTTCCTATACCCACGGCACGGAAAACGATGTGATCGTCAGCAAGGTCTTTTTAAATCCCGGAGATCGGGTGCTGATTATTGACGACTTTTTGGCACATGGCTCCGCTCTTGCTGCGCTGATCGACTTGGTAGAGCAGGCAGGTGCAACGGTCGTGGGAGCGGGCATCGTGATCGAAAAGGCGTATCAGCAGGGCGGGGAAGAGATCCGCGCCCGCGGATATCGGGTGGAGTCGCTGGCGCGTATTGCATCCATGAGCGTGGAAGAGGGCGTGCGCTTCGTCTGATCCGCGGCACAGTTTTTGATATAAACGGGATTCCGTTTGTATATATTTTTTCATTTTTATGGAGGAACAAAAAATGTTTAAGAAGGCATTATCTCTTGTTCTTGCTCTTACAATGGCATTTTCCGCTTGCATGATCTTTGCATCCTGCCAGGGCGAAGGTGACTTAAAGGGCATGAGCGAATCTCCCCTGCCCGCTCCCGAGCTGACAGTGGACTTTGAAGTGAAGGACGATTTCAAGATCGGCTTCATCTTCCTGCACGACGAAAACTCTACCTACGACAAGAACTTCATCAACGCTGCTGAAAGCGTGAAGGCTCTGCTGGGTCTGACTGACGAGCAGGTTTTGATGAAGAAGAACATTCCCGAGAGCAACGACTGCTACGAGGCGGCTGTTGACCTTGCAAACAAGGGCTGCGACGTGATTTTCGCTGACAGCTTTGGTCATGAGCAGTTCATGCTGCAGGCTGCAAAGGAATTCCCCAATGTGCAGTTCTGCCATGCAACCGGTAACAGTGCACACACTGCAAACCAGCCCAACTTCCACAATGCATTCGCTTCTATCTACGAGGGCAGATATCTTGCAGGTATCGCTGCAGGTCTGAAGCTGAATGAAATGATCGAAGCAGGTAAGATCACTGCAGAGCAGGCTGTAATGGGTTATGTTGGCGCATTCACCTACGCTGAGGTTATCTCCGGTCTGACCTCCTTCTATCTGGGCGCAAAGTCTGTTTGCCCCTCTGTAACCATGAAGGTTCAGTTCACCGGTTCTTGGTATGATGAGGGTCTGGAAAAGGAAGCTGCTGAGGCACTTCTTTCCAAGAACTGCGTTCTTATCAGCCAGCACGCCGACTCTATGGGCGCTCCTACCGCTTGCGAAGTAAAGGGCGTTCCCAATGTTTCCTACAACGGCAGCACCTATACCGCTTGCCCCGAAACCTTTATCGTTTCTTCTGCAATCAACTGGGCTCCCTACCTTCTGCACATCATCAAGTGCGCTAACACCGACACTGCAATTGAGGCTGACTGGTGCGGCGGTATCGCAGAAGGCTCCGTAGTGCTGTCCGGTATCAACCTGGATGTTGCTGCTGAAGGTACTGAACAGGCGATCAAGGATGCAATTGCAGGCTTCAAGGCAGGCACTCTGCATGTATTTGATGTAAGCAAGGACAACTTCATCACTGTTGATGGCGAGAAGCTGACCGAGTACATGGCTGACGTAGACTACGACGAAGCCTACACGCCCGACACGCAGGTGATCAAGGATGGCTACTTTGCCGAGTCCGAGTTCCGTTCCGCTCCTTACTTCTCCATCAAAATTGATGGTATCGAGTTCCTGAACTCCAAGACTTAATCAGAACATTTTTGACAGCAATCAAGGGGTTGCCCCGCATTTTGCGGCGCAACCCCAAAGGCTTTTTAAAGAAGACGGTCAACCCCCAAACCATGCCCTTTTCAGGGTAAAACTGTGCGCTTTGCACAATTTTTGAGCTACAAACGGAGGTGCATCGTGAACAACGTTGCCGCAGTAGAACTTGTAAACGTGACCAAGACCTTCGGGTCGGTGGTTGCCAACAGAAATGTCAATATGGACGTAAAAAAGGGTGAGATCCTTGCCATTCTTGGTGAAAACGGAAGCGGCAAGACCACTCTTATGAATATGCTTTCGGGCATTTACCATCCCGACGAGGGACAGATCTTCATCGACGGCAAGGAGGCGCAAATCTCCTCGCCCAAGGATGCTTTTGCCTATAGAATCGGGATGATTCATCAGCATTTTAAGCTGGTGGACATTTTCACTGCCGCCGAGAATATCGTTTTAGGTATTGATGACGGCAAATTTGATCCCAAGGGGATCAGCAAAAAGGTGGAGGAGATCAGTGCCAAATACGGCTTTGAGATCGACCCCTCCAAAAAGATCTATGAAATGGCGGTCTCCGAAAAGCAAACGGTGGAGATCGTAAAGGTGCTCTACAGGGGTGCTGATATTTTGATACTTGACGAACCCACGGCGGTGCTCACGCCCCAGGAAACGCAGAAGCTGTTTGCGGTTTTGCGTCAGATGAGAGCGGACGGCAAGGCTGTGATTATTATAACGCATAAGCTTCACGAGGTGCTCTCTATCTCCGACAGAGTGGCGATTCTGCGAAAGGGCGAGCATATTGCTACGGTGAACACCGCAGAGACCTCTGAAACCGAGCTGACCGAGCTGATGGTTGGTCAGAAGGTGGCGCTGAACATTGAAAGAGATGCGCCGCAGGGATGCCTTGACCGCTTGACCGTCTCCCACGTGAACTGCGTGAGCAGAGAAGGCGTGAAGCTGCTGGACGACGTAAGCTTTACTGCGAAGTCAGGTGAGATTCTTGGCATCGCGGGTATTGCGGGAAGTGGTCAGAGAGAGTTGCTGGAAGCCATTGCGGGGCTGCAGCACCTGGACGGCGGTGAAATTACCTACGTCAACCCCAAGAACGGCGAGATCGTAAACTTGAGAGACAAGAATCCCAAGCAGATCAAGGAACTGGGCGTGCGCCTGTCCTTCGTGCCCGAGGATCGTTTGGGCATGGGCTTGGTTGGAAATATGGACATTACCGATAACATGATGCTGCGCAGCTACAGACGAGGCAAATCCATGTTTCTTGACAGAAAACGTCCCAAGAACTTGGCAGAGGAGATCATTAAAAGCTTGCAGGTGGTAACGCCCGGTGCAGGCACGCCCGTCAGACGCCTTTCGGGCGGTAATGTGCAAAAGGTGCTGGTGGGCAGAGAAATTGCCTCGGCACCCAGCGTACTGATGGTGGCTTATCCCGTACGAGGACTTGACATCAATTCCTCCTACACCATTTACAATCTGCTCAACACCCAGAAGAGAAACGGCGTTGCCGTGATCTTTGTGGGCGAGGATCTGGACGTGCTCATGGAGCTGTGTGACCGTATTATGGTGATCGGCTCGGGCAAAATTACCGGCATTGTGGACGGCAGAAGCTGTACCAAGGAAGAGATCGGATATTTGATGACCAAGACCGAAAAAGCAGAGGAAGGAGAAAATGCGTGATGAAAAAAGAAAAGAAGTCTGTAAAAACGGCTGAAAACACCCTTCCTTCCGCTGTGAAAAAGACGGAAAGAGAGCTGCCCTTCTATGTTGTAAAGCGGGGCGATGCCGAGCAGACCTTTGGAAGAGCTGCGCTGATCCGCGCTTCTGCGATCGTGATCGCATTGCTCCTTTGCGGTATTGCAACTATTTTTGTAACGGGCGATAACCCTATTTCTATTTATGCTACCATGTTTAAGGGTGCCTTTGGCGATGCGCACAACCTGTGGAAGACTCTGCAGGATCTGGCAATTTTGCTGTGTGTGTCGCTGGCGGTGACGCCTGCCTTTAAGATGCGCTTTTGGAACACGGGTGCCGAGGGTCAGGTGCTGATCAGTGCTCTTGCCACGGCAATGTGTATGTTTTATTTCGGCGGTGCGGTGCCTACCCCTGTTTTGATGCTGATCATGGTGGCGGGCAGTGTGCTTGCCGGTGTGATCTGGGCAGTGATCCCTGCCATTTTCAAGGCGTTTTGGGGCACCAATGAAACGCTCTTTACCTTGATGATGAACTATGTTGCCATTCAGCTCGTTGAGGTCTTTTTGAAGGTTGCCGACAAGAGCGGCTCCAACACCGTAGGACCGAGCCTATTAAAGCACGGATGGTTTCCCGAGCTCTTCGGGCAGAAGTATTTGCTCAACATCTTGATCGTTGCCGTACTGACGGTGCTGGTATATATTTACTTGAAATACAGCAAGCACGGATATGAGATCTCGGTGGTGGGTGAAAGTGAAAACACTGCCCGCTACATTGGCGTGAATGTGAAAAAGGTCATTATCCGTACGATGGTGGTTTCGGGTGCGCTTTGCGGCGTGGCGGGACTGCTGTTGGTGGCAGGTACCTCCCACTCCATTGACTCAAACCTGGTGGGCGGCAGAGGCTTTACGGCGATCATGGTATCTTGGCTTGCCAAGTTTAACCCGCTCATGATGGTGCTGACCACCTTGCTGCTCGTCTTTTTGAACAGAGGCTCTGCAGAGGTGACCACCAAATTCGGACTCAATACGGCTTATTCCGAGATTTTGACCGGTGTGATCCTCTTCTTCATCATCGGATGCGAGTTCTTTATCCAGTATAAGATCGTGGCAAACAGAAGCCACAAGCTGTTTAAAAAGAAAGGGGGAAGCGAGAATGTTTGATCTGATTTCCCAGTTTATCCAGCGTGCGATCCTGCAGGGAACGCCCTTGCTCTTCGGTTCTACCGGTGAGATCATCACCGAAAAATCGGGTAATTTGAACTTGGGTATTCCCGGCATCATGTACATGGGCGGTATTTCGGGTGTCATCGGCGGCTTTTTCTATCAGCAGTCGGTACGTATCGTTAACCCTGTTTTGGCAATTCTGATTCCCTTGGTTTGTGCACTGGCAGGGTCTCTTCTTGCCTCGTTGATCTATTGCTTCTTGACCATTACCTTAAAGGCAAATCAAAATGTGACGGGTCTGGCACTGACCACCTTTGGCGTGGGCTTTGGTAACTTTTTCGGCGGCTCGCTGATTAAGCTGGTAGACAGCGATGTGCCCTCCATTGCTCTTACCAAAATTGCAAAGGTTTATAAGACCACCCTTCCTTTTGCGCAGTGGCTGGAGGATTCCGATTCTCTGCCCCTGCAGATCCTTGAATGGTTTTGCAAAACCTTCCTGTCTTATGGATTCATGGTGTACCTGGCAGTAGTGGTGGCGCTGATCGCGGCAGTGCTTTTGAAAAAGACGCGTATGGGTCTGCATTTGCGCGCTGTGGGCGAAAATCCCGCAACGGCTGACGCGGCAGGCATCAACGTGACCAAATACAAGTATTTTGCCACCTGTATCGGCGGTATGATCGCGGGTCTTGGCGGACTTTATTACGTCATGGACTACACCAACGGCGTTTGGTCCAACAACGGCTTTGGCGATCGTGGCTGGCTTGCTATCGCACTGGTTATTTTTGCAACCTGGAAGCCGAATTTTGCGATCCTCGGCTCCTATCTCTTTGGCGCGCTGTATATTCTTTTCAACTACATCGAAGGCGCAAGCATGGAAATCATTCCCGTTTTGAAGATGCTGCCTTATTTGGTAACGATCTTGGTACTGATTTTTGTCAGCATGCGTAAAAAGAGAGAAAACCAGCCTCCTGCATCCCTTGGTCTTTCCTATTTCAGAGAAGAGCGTTAATGCTTTTTAAGAAAACAGAACCCTTGGCTTGGCGTGATACTCTTAACGGAGTATCACGCCAGTTCTATTGGCGGCACTCACAAGGTGAGTGCAGGCGAGTGATATTGCTTCACAGTGGTATTCGATGCACTTGCGTTGTAAGTGCGGCGAGTTTGAGATGCGAATAGAATATCACTCTTTGCGTCAGCAAAGAATATCACTTATAGAAAGCAGAAAAGAGAGATTTACGGAATTTTGCTTCCGTAATACTCTCTCTTCTGCTTTGTTGAGAAAAGCATTTCTTTTGTAAAAGATTTTTTAACAAAAACTGCGGATTTTTGATTTCTCTTGACAAAGTGCGTAATATGTGATATAATTTCTCTGTTATAGAGTGGCTTTTTATGAAAACAATCGTTGCGTTGGAGCGTTGCGTGAAGGATGCCCGGTGCGGCGGCAATTGCATTTATGCAGTGAATAAGAGATACTGACAATTTAATGAATGAAATAAATGCCCCTCGCGTAGCACAAAGAGAAGACCGTGCATACTATAGAGTGAATCGGTGCTGCGTACGGCGGTCATTGTTGGAGGAATAGAATGGTTCATATCGAATATGAATATGATTTTGAGCATGTAGGGAAAATGTTTCGTTTGCCCGGTAAATTTTTGCGGGTAGAAACGATCAGCGGCGGACTTATTAACAGAACATATAGAGTTGTTTATGAAAGAGAAGGCGGATGGGAGAAGTCGTATCTTTTCCAAAAGATCAACACCCATGTTTTCAAGAAGCCCGAAGAGGTGATGGAAAACATTGATCACGTGACCACGCACATTTATAAAAAGCGGGGCGGCGTGAACGCATTGCATTTTCATCACACGGAGGACGGAAAAAACTATTATGTGGACGAAGCGCAAGAGTGCTTTTGGCGTGTGCGCAATTACTTTGATTCGGTGACCTTTGACGTTTGTAACGACGTGCAGATTCTCTATCTTGCGGGTGTGGCGTTTGGATCCTTCCAAAACGATTTGAGAGATTTTGACGCAACGCTTTTGCACGAGACGATCAAGGATTTCCACAACACCCAAAAGAGATTGGAAACACTTTTTGCGGATGCGGAGCTTGATCCCTGCGGACGCGTTCATGAGGTGACTGAAGAACTGGCGTATATTAAGAGCGTGCAGAAGAAGGCGTGTGTGTTGACCGAGATGCTGGATGCAGGAAGATTGCCCCTGCGCGTGACGCACAACGACACCAAGATCAATAACGTTCTTTTTGATCCCGAAACAAGATGTCCCTTGACGGTCATTGACCTGGATACCGTAATGCCGGGCTTGGTTGCCCATGATTTTGGCGATGCTGTTCGTTTTGCCGCCAATACTGCGGCGGAGGATGAGCCCGACGTGAGCAAGATCAGCCTGGATTTAGAACAGTTTACCGCATTTGCCGAAGGATTTGTTCCTTGCTTGAAGGATTGTTTGACCAGCGATGAGATCAATACGCTGGCACAGGGTGTATTTTGTATTACCGTAGAGCTGGCGTCCAGATTCCTTGACGACTACATCACGGGCGATCAGTATTTTAAGACGCTTTACGAAGGACACAATTTGGTGCGCGCAAGAGCGCAGATCGCGCTGGCAAAGGATATTGAAACAAAGCTGGAGGAAATGCAGGGCATCGTTTCCCGCTTCTGCATGCCCGGCAGATAAGGAAATGAAGGGAGGCCTTGGTCTTTGAAAAAAACGGTTTTGAAAATCGTCGGAGTGGTTCTTGCCGTATTGCTGGCACTGGGTATTGTGGTTGCATTGGTTTTGGCGGGAATTGACGGCTTTTTGACAAGGCTTTTTGGAAACATGAATATTGTGACCGAGCAGGAATATACCGAGCCGCCTACAAGCCTGTGGGATCCGGAGGATCCGCCGCTTGATGATGAGACGGATTTTGACAAATTGATCGAAGAGCTTGAAAAGCTGGAGCAGCAAAAAAAAGAAGAACAGGAACAGCAGAGTAAGGCAGAATAACATGAAGCTTTTGAAAAAGAGAACCTTGACGGCGGTCGAGGTTCTCTTTTTTGAATATGGCAAATACAAAAGGTTAAATTTTTTCTTTAAGGCGCTTTTGTCTTGAAAACACCGCTGTTTTGTGGTATAATAGCCGAAAACAGATTGGGTTGCTTGACTTACGTTTGCTTATAAAAAGCGTGTGAAAACGGGGTGTAGCGGCTTTAAGAATAGATTAAAAAGTAATGAGAGGAAACTATGTTGCATTTACAGGAATCGGGTGAGATGTATTTGGAGAGCATTTATGTGCTCAGCAAGCAAAAGGGCGCAGTGCGTTCGGTAGATGTTTGTGAGTATATGGGCTATTCCAAGCCCAGCGTGAGCAGGGCAGTAGGTCTTTTGAAAAAAGGCGGGTATCTGCTCATGGATAAGGACGGCTACCTGACACTGACGGAATTGGGTGTGGAGCAGGCAACGAAAACCTATGAACGGCATACGATCCTCAGTGAAGCCTTTGAACTGTTGGGCGTTCCTGCCGAAATTGCGGCGGAGGATGCCTGCAAGATCGAGCATCATATCAGCGATGTGACCTTTGAAGCACTTAAAAATTATATGATCAAGGTGAAAGCGGGCAAATAAAAAAGCAGCGGGTACGCTGCTTTGAGTGTGTCGATAAACCTCTCTTTAAAGGAAAACCGGATTTAAAACCACCCATTCTTCTAAAGTTTTTGAGGGTTTTTAGGGGACCTTTTTTCAAAAAGTCCCCTAAATGGGGTTTGGGGCAAAGCCCCAAATAGCTTTTTCGACAGACTGAAAGCAGCGGGTACGCTGCTTTTTTACGGCAATTGACTGCCTTATTGCGGGAGCATCTTTTCAAGAAGTACGGCTTGATATTGCTCGAAGGCGTCAAAATCCATGGCGTCTTGGTAGATCTTTTCTAAGGCAAAATGGCAATCCTGCATGTTTTTAAGGAGAATGAGTGCACTTTCAAGAAGTCCTTCCTCTTGCTTTTGCAAAGAGCGCAGAATACAGGACGCCTCAAGGGCAGGAGACAGCAGCTTTTTGGTATGGATCTTCTGTTCTGCCCCGCTTCCAAGAGGTGTACCGCAACGGATCAATACCTTGCTGTGTTCAAAAAAGAGTGCTTCGGGCAATAGTGTTACAGGATCGGGACAGAAAATGAGTGTCCGTTGTTCCTCTTTTAGCTTTTTTAGCAGTGCTTCTAAAAGAAGAAGTTCTGTTCCGTAATAGGGTAAGATGGTGTAAATCTCTTTTGCTTGCCTGGTGTATGTGTCTAATTGCAGTGCGCCCTTCATGCCGAGAGAGGAGATCAAGCGGGTCTGTGCCGTTCCGGCAGGCGCATTTGCTTTTTTTGAAAGCTTGCGCAGAAGCCGTTCTTTTTTTTCTTCATTGATGTGCGAAGCCAGTAGACCGTGACGGCAAAGTGCGGCGTTTTTTGCCCCTTCAATGAGGGAGAGAGCAGAGGCGTATAGGGCGCGTTTTTGGGTGTTCAGCGCCAAGATCTCCTGCTTTTGGGCGTGTAAGCGTGCCCCATCCCAAAACTGTCCCGGATCAATGAGCTGTTCTCTTGCCCCGGGAAGGGTGGGCTCGCAGACATGGGGAGCGGTGCCGTCGGTAATGCCCAGTGCGCGTTGGGGGATAAGGATCCCGTCAAGAGAATAGGGGTCGGATGAGCAGCAGATGCGCTCTACGAGTAATCCCTGTGCCTCGGCACGGCGGGCTGCCTTTTCCATAAAGCTGGATTTTCCCGTGCCCGGTCCCCCTTTGATGATATAAAGTCTTTCGCAGGGAGCAAACAGCTCCTCAAAATAAGAAACGAAGCCAAAGCCCGAATTTGCGCAGATAAAAGATGCATTTGGTCTTGAAATGGTGGTATAACGGATCATGAATTCCTCCTTGTGCCGTTGTTTATCATAGTATATGTTATTTTTTGAAAAAAGAAAGTGTTGTTTTTTGAAAAAAGAAAGGCACTTTGCCAAAGCAAAGTGCCAAAACTTATTTTTTGCTGTACTTTTTCTTCTTTTTTCGTACCGAGAAGCCGAAATCGCCCAGCTTTTTGCCCAACGCAAAGTATTCACCGTGGGCGTATGCCGCAAGATGGCTTTTTTCAAGGCACAGCCTGCCGTTTTGATCCATCAGTGATTCATCCACAGTTACCGCCAGCACGTCCAGCAAAAACATGTGGTGGCTGCCCAGCTCCAAAACATCAAAGACCTTGCATTCAATGGAAAGCGGGCTTTCCGCAAGGGAAGGAGCGCTAACAGTAGTGGAGGGAATGGGATGCAGGTTGCAGTGCTCGAATTTGTTGACGGTTTTGCCCGATCGCACTCCGCAAAAATCGGCGCTTTTCACCAGGCTTTCGGTGGTCAGATTGATGACCAGCTCTCCCGATTCTTTGATCAGCCCGTAAGAATAACGCTCCGGACGGATGGACACATAGGTTTTGGGCGGGCGGGTATTGATGATGCCTGTCCAGGCGGCGGTCATGATATTGGGGGCTTCCATGCTTCCGCAGGTGATCAGTGCGGGAGGAACGGGCGCCATTAACGCGCCGCTTTTTAAGATTACTCTGCTCATTTGATTGATCCTTATTTGTCGTTTTCTCCCGTTATCATACCACAGATCAAGCCTGTTGTCAAATATATTTTTCGAGGTCAAACATGAAAATACTTTATGAAACCAAAAATCTGATCGTATTTATAAAGCCCCCGGGGGTACTCTCCGAGGAGGAGGGGAACAAACGAAGCGTTCCGCTGATCCTAAAAGAATACTTGCGTGAAAAGGGTGTCAGATCGCCGCAGATCTTTACCGTCCATCGCCTTGATCGAGACGTGGGCGGGGTGATGGTGGTTGCCAAAAATGCCAAAACTGCCTCGCTTCTTGCAACGGCGGTGGCAGAGCACCAAGTGGAAAAAGAGTATTTGGCAGTGGTGAAGGGAAGACCCGAGCAGAGGCAGGGGCTCTTGGAGGATCTGCTCTTTCGCGACAGCACCAAGGGGAAAACCTATGTGACCGACCGCATGAGAAAGGGCGTGCGGCAGGCGTCTTTATCCTATTGGCTGATTGAAAGCGTTGAGCATGAGGGACAGCTTCTCAGCCTGGTAAAGGTGCGCCTTCATACAGGGCGGACCCATCAGATCAGGGTGCAGTTTGCCTCAAGAAAAATGCCGCTGGTGGGCGACGGCAGATACGGGTCGGGGGACGGGAAGGAACGTCCTGCGCTGTTTTCCCATAGACTTGCCCTTGCGGGAGCTTTTGATTGCAGTGCACTGCCGACCGAGCATCCCTTTACCCTCTTTGAAGGGCACTTCCAAAAAGACGGCAAAGAAGAGGAACCTTTCTTTGATAAATGCATAGAATGAACTGGGAGAATGTTTTTGTTTTGTTTACAAATTGTAACGAAAAAAATTATAAAAACCTCTTTTCAGAATGATAAAAATATGTTACAATAAGTAAGAGTATAAACTTTTGCAGTCGAACACCGGGCACTGAGTAAAAGACGGTGCTATAGTGTACAATACAGAAGGAAAGGCTTCCCTTTGGGGATGAATATACATAGTATGGAAAAAATTGTGATTCGCGGAGGAAAACCGCTTGTTGGCGAAATTGAGACCAGCGGAATGAAAAATGCGGCTCTGCCCATCATTTTCGGGTGTCTTTTGGTAAAGGACCGCTGTGTGATCGAAAATCTGCCGGATATTGATGACGTGGATGTTTCCCTCACCATCCTTGAGGATATGGGTGCAAAGGTCGAGCGGCTGGACCGCACTACCTACGCCATTGATGCTACCAATGTAAGAGGCGGCTGTTCCTCGCTGGCGCTGGTGCGCAAGCTGCGTGCCTCTTATTATTTGCTGGGTGCGGAGATCGGCAGATACGGAAAGGCCTATGTGGGCTCTCCCGGAGGCTGTGATTTTGGGTGCAGACCCATTGACCAGCACATCAAGGGCTTTGAGGCGCTGGGATGTACCGTGCGCATGGACGGTAGCTATGTGGAAGCCGTTGCACACAATGGCTTGAAGGGTACGAATATCTTTTTTGACTTGGTTTCGGTGGGTGCGACCATGAACGTGATGCTGGCGGCTGTATGTGCTCCCGGCGTGACGGTCATTGAAAACGCGGCAAGAGAGCCGCACATCGTGGACCTTGCCAACTTTTTAAACACCTGCGGCGGACAGATTTCGGGCGCGGGAACGGATACAATTAAAATCAAGGGTGTGGACAGTCTGCATGGCTGTACTTACGCTATTATTCCCGATATGATCGAAGCGGGTACGTATATGATCGCGGCGGCAGCCACCAAGGGGCATTTGAAGATCACCAACGTGATCCCCAGACACCTGGAGTCCATTACCGCAAAGCTTTGCGAGATGGGTGTGAGTGTTGTAGAGGGCGATGATTTCGTGGAGGTATTCCTTGAAAAGCCTCTCACGGGAGTGAACGTGAAGACCATGCCCTATCCCGGCTTCCCCACCGACATGCAGCCTCAAATGGCAGTGCTGATGTGCCTGGCAAGCGGACGCTCAAATCTTCATGAGAGCGTTTTTGACAACCGCTTCCGCTACACAGAGGAGCTTATCCGTATGGGGGCACTCATTAAGGTAGACGGCAAACGGGCATTGATCGAAGGAACGCCCTCTCTGCGTCCTGCAAGAGTGCGTGCGGTGGACTTAAGAGCCGGTGCGGCAATGGTGCTGGCGGGACTTGCCACCGAGGGTGAGACTGAAATTGACAATATTCAGCTCATTGAAAGAGGATACGACGATCTGGTAGGCAAGCTGCGGGGATGCGGCGCGGATATCCGCAAGGAAAACGCAGTTTAAAGAGATCGAATTGACTTGTAAAGGGAATTTTTCATAAAAAGAAAGAGGTATCATTATGAAACAGTACGATCATTACGCTATTTCAAAGGAGCTTTTGGAGTTCATCGACCGCAGCCCCAGTAGTTTTCACGCCATCAAAACACTTTCCGAAATGCTGGAGGAGCAGGGCTTTACCCGTCTTTACGAGGGAGATAAATGGTCTCTCGAGGAGGGAAAGGGCTACTATGTGACCAGAAACGGCAGCTCGGTTATTGCGTTCCGTTATAAGGCGCAGTTTGAGGGCTTTGCCATCAGTGCGTCTCACAGCGATTATCCCTGCTTTAAGATCAAGGATAAGGCAGAGCTGGGCGGCGAGTTTGTCAGACTCAATACCGAGAAGTACGGCGGCATGATCTGCTCCACTTGGCTGGATAGACCTCTGTCCGTTGCGGGAAGAGTGATCGTGAAGAACGAAAACGGAATTGAGAGCAAGCTCATTGATATCGACAGAGATCTTTTGATGATCCCCTCCGTGGCGATCCACATGAACAGAGCGGCAAACGACGGCATGAAGTATAATCCCGCTGTGGATACCGTTCCCCTTTTTGGCGGCAAGGAAAGCAAGGGCACCTTTACCGATGTGGTGGCAAAGGAGCTGGGTATTGAAAAGGAACAGATCCTTGGCGCGGACCTTTACGTTTATGCAAGACAGAAGGGTTGTGTTTGGGGCAGTGAAGGACAGTATGTATCCTCAAGAGCTCTTGACGATCTGCAGTGCGCCTTTGCCAGCATGAAGGGCTTCTTTGCGGCACAGGACGGAAAGAGCCTGCCTGTTTGCGCGGTGTTTGATAATGAAGAGGTGGGCTCCTCCACCAGACAAGGCGCGGCATCCACCTTCTTGGCGGACGTTTTGCACCGTATTCTTGCAGGTAAGGGCGAAGAGGAGTATTACAGATCCCTGGCGTCCTCCTTCCTGCTTTCTTGCGACAATGCACATGCTCTTCATCCCAATCATCCCGAGCATGCAGATCCTGAAAACAGGGTAAAATTAAACGAGGGCATCGTGCTGAAATTCAATGCGGGACAGAAGTATACCACTGACGGTATTTCCGAGGCGTACGTGAAGTATCTGTGCGGCAAGGAGGATATTCCCTGCCAGAGCTATGCAAACCGTTCCGATATGGCAGGCGGTTCCACGCTGGGTAATATTGCAACCACCCGCGTGTCGGTGTGCTCTGCAGACGTGGGACTTCCCCAGCTTGCGATGCACTCTGCTTATGAGAGCGCGGGCATTAAGGACACTGCCTATATGATCGACCTTTGCAAGGCACTGTTTGAAGGGTGCTTTCGGTCGGTCAAGGATGGATACGAATTATACTGAGTTGTTTAACAGGTCGTAAAAAATAAGAGCGTAAAGAGGTGCGGACATGAATGTGGCGTTTTTTATCAAGCCCAAGAGCGTGACGGCTTTTGTGTATGAGGATAACACCCTGCGTCAGGGACTGGAAAAGATGCGGCACCACGGCTATTCTGCCATTCCCGTGCTGACAAGAGACGGTAAATATGCCGGATCGGTCAGCGAAGGAGATTTTTTGTGGGCGATATACGGAAAAGAGGATGCCCGCTATGAAGAAAAGACGAAGGTTCGGGAGATTCTGAAAAGAGAGAACAGAGATCCTGTCAGAATCACGGCAGGGATGGACGATCTGCTTCATAAGGTCATGACCCAAAACTACGTCTCGGTGGTGGACGATTCCGATTCCTTTATCGGTATTGTAACCAGGCGGGATATTATGCGCTATTATTACGAAAAAATCAAAAAGCTTGAAGAGGAATAAGTGCATCTGGAGATTCTTCTTTTGAGGCAAACGGGAGATTTTCATGAAAATTGGATTGGTGCTGTCCGGGGGGATGGCAAAGGGCGCTTATCAGATCGGTGCACTGAAGGCGATTGAGGAATTTATTCCTTTTGGTGAAATCGAATATATCAGCGGTGCATCCATCGGCGTTTTAAACGGATACGCCTATGCCACGGGACAGCTCGATCTGGCGCAGAAGCTTTGGAAAAACTGTTGCGGCTCGTATAACCGATCGCTGATCACCAGAGTTTTGCGGGATGGAACCATTCCAAACGCGATCACCGGTCTTCAGCAAAATGGGCAGGTGCCCGGAGGCGTGTTTTACGCGGCGCTTTTGGATATGACGAAAAAGACGCTGGTGTATCAAAATCTTGCGTCGGCAGATGCGCAGGATATGGTGGATCTGCTTTGCGCAAGCGTGGCGGTTCCTGCTTGCAGCAAAGGCGTTGCTTGGAACGGAGGAAAGTATTTTGACGGCGCCGCGGTTGACAACATTCCTGTATTTCCGTTGATGAAGCATGAGCTTGATTATATCATCTGCGTATATTTTGACGAGTATTGCTATACCTTTGAAAATTCCTGCTTTGACGATCGGGTGATCAAGGTCACTTTTTCTTCCGACAGCATTTTAGCGCAGTCTTTGGTGCTCACCAGAGAGCGGGTATCGGAAATGATCGACGAGGGGTATTTCAAGACTAAAGAAATTCTGACGGCGGCTTTTGAAAAGGGCTATGAGGATACCGAATATGTGAGATCGGTGATTCCTTCCATCAACAGCAGATACGG
>JAFTMP010000072.1 GCA_017452335.1 Clostridia bacterium | reverse complement strand
CTTGCACGCCGAGGATATTATGACATATCCGAAGCGTACAAGTCTCTGCACTATTTATGATTGAACCGCCGTGTACCGAACGGTATGCACGGTGGTGTGAGAGGTCGGCTGATCAACTAATGGTCAGTCTCCTACTCGATTCATGATAATGAATAAAAATGAATATTCGATGAATATAGTGAATATTCATTGCTTTGCTGTAAGCTGGCGACGGCGCTCTCTGTTTTCAAACAGCGGGCGAGATTTGTGCAAGGTGCACAAGATTGATGATGCGCTTTTGTAAATATTCTACGAAAACAGGGGCGGAAAATCAAAAAAAGGTATTGCATTTTTATTCGAAGTGTGGTAATATTTATGCATCGCGAAAAGCGCCCCCCTTCCTTTAAAAAAACGGGGAGCAGGGGATGAATAAATAATGAATATAAGACAATCGGGAGGATCAAAAAATGATCGTTAGAAAGAATAAAGAAAGCATCAAAAAGGTAGTTTTGGCATACTCCGGCGGACTGGATACTTCCATCATCATTCCGTGGCTGAAGGAAAACTACAACAACTGTGAGGTTGTTTGCGTGTCCGGTAACGTGGGTCAGGCAAGCGAGCTGGACGGACTTGAAGAAAAGGCACTGAAGACCGGCGCTTCCAAGCTCTACATTGAGGACCTCACTGAGGAGATGCTGACCGAGTGCGTATTCCCCTGCATGCAGGCAGGCGCAAAGTATGAAGGCTATCTGCTGGGCACTGCATTTGCACGTCCCATCATCGCAAAGAGAATCGCTGAGATCGCTATTGCAGAGGGTGCTGATGCCATCTGCCACGGTTGCACCGGTAAGGGTAATGACCAGGTTCGTTTCGAGCTGGCAATCAAGGCGTTTGCTCCCGACATGACCGTGATCGCTCCTTGGCGTGAATGGGATATCCAGTCCCGTGAAGAGGAGATCGAATACGCCGAGGCACACAATATCCCCTTGAAGATCAGCCGTGAGACCAACTACTCCAAGGACAAGAATATTTGGCACCTGTCCCATGAGGGTATGGATCTGGAGGATCCCGCAAACGAGCCTCTGTACAACAAGGAAGGCTTCCTTGAAATGGGTATTTCTCCCGAGCAGGCTCCCGATAAGCCCACTTATGTGACCATTCACTTTGAAAAGGGCGTGCCCACCGCAGTAAACGGTGAGGAAATGAACGCAACCAACGTGGTTCTGGCGCTGAACAAGCTGGGCGGCGAGAACGGTATCGGTCTTTACGACGTTGTTGAAAACCGTCTGGTCGGCATGAAGAGCCGCGGCGTTTACGAGACTCCCGGCGGAGAGATCCTTTACCACGCACACGAGGTGCTGGAGACCATCTGCGTAGACAAGGAAACTCAGCACTACAAGGCGCTGGTTGCGCAGAAGCTGGCTGAGCTGGTTTACAACGGTATGTGGTATTCTCCTCTGACCGAAGCAATCGTTGCGTTCGTTGGAAGCACTCAGAAGTATGTGACCGGTGATGTAACCTTGAAGCTTTACAAGGGCAACATCATCAACGCAGGCGTTACTTCCCCCTATTCTCTGTACGATCCCGAGATCGCAACCTTCGACGAGGACGAGGTATACGATCAGGCAGAGGCTGCAGGCTTTATCAACCTGTTCGGTCTGCCCACCAAGGTTTACGCGCAGATGAAGGCGAAGAACGGTCTGAAATAATCAATAACCCTTTTGTGCCTGGGGAGTTTTCTTCAGGCACAACTGTCGTATTATAAGACCTTTAAAAAGTGAAGCAAAAACCGAAAGGACCGGGAAAATATGGAAAAAATGTGGGCAGGGCGCTTTGAAAAGGCGCTTGATAAGACTGCGGATGACTTTAATTCCTCCATCCATTTTGACAGTCGGATGTATAAACAGGATATCGAGGGATCTTTGGCGCACGCCGCCATGCTTCAAGCAAAGGGTATTTTGACCGCGGAAGAGCGGGATGCCATTTGCGAGGGTTTGGCAGGGATCCTTGCCGATCTGGAGAGCGGAACACTGCAGTTTGATATGAATGCAGAAGATATTCACATGTTTATCGAGGCGGAGCTGACGGCGCGTATCGGCGATGCGGGCAAGAGACTGCACACTGCGCGCAGCAGAAACGACCAGGTGGCTGTGGATATCAGACTTTATCTGCGTGATGTTTGCGCAGAGCTGCGCGCCATGACGGTGGAGCTGCTTTGTGCGGTGGTGGATAAGGCGGATGAATGTAAGGACATGATCATGCCCGGCTATACACATCTTCAAAGAGCACAGCCCATCACCTTTGGGCATCATCTGCTTGCCTATGCCAACATGCTTTCCCGCGATATCGGCAGAATCGACGATGCCGTAAAGCGCATGAACTACAGCCCCCTGGGGTCCTGTGCGCTGGCAGGCACCACCTACGATACCGACAGAGACATGACCGCAAAGGCTTTGGGATTTGACGGTGTGATGGGTAACAGCATTGACGGCGTTTCCGATCGAGACTTTTGCGTGGAGCTGCTTTCTGCCTTCTCGGTGCTGATGATGCATCTGTCCCGTTTTTCCGAGGAGATCATTTTGTGGTCCTCTTGGGAGTTTAAATTTGTGGAGCTGGATGACAGCTACACCACAGGCTCAAGCATTATGCCCCAAAAGAAAAATCCCGACATGGCGGAGCTTGTCAGAGGAAAGACCGGCAGAGTGTACGGTGATCTGATGGCACTGCTGACCACCTTAAAGGGTCTGCCTCTTGCCTACAACAAGG
>JAFTMP010000071.1 GCA_017452335.1 Clostridia bacterium | reverse complement strand
TCCTGCGCGGGCAGTATGAATCTGTCCTTTAAGATCGCACCCGACTATCTGCCCTTTAAAAATCAGAGCATCAAGGTGACGGTCAAGGGGCTGGCAGGCGGTCACTCGGGCACCGATATTGATTCGGGCAGAAGAAACTCCATCATGCTCTTAGGGCAACTGCTTTCGGCATACTATGAGGTGATGCCCTTTAATCTGGTAAGCCTTGAGGGCGGAAATAAGAGAAACGCCATTCCAAGAGAAGCGGAAGCGATCCTTTCTGTGGTGGATCGTGAAGAGGCGATCGCACAGCTCAAAAAGCTGTCCTCCGTATATTATCCTCTGCTCGTGGAAGAGGATGAGGGGTTAAAGATCAGAGTGGACAAGTGCGCCAAGCCCGAGAGAATGATGAGCTATGCCGATACCTCCCGCGTGCTGTCGCTGTTAACACTGGTGCCCAACGGTGTGCTGGGTATGAGCGCAGGTAAAAAGGGCTTGGTGGAATCCTCCTCCAATTTGGGCGTGGTACATACCTATGAAAAGGAACTGGAATTCTCGGTCTACAGCCGCTCCTCGGTGGAAAGCGAAATGGATCGTATCTACACTGCCATGAAGAGAATGGCAAAGCTGGTTGGGGCGGAGCTGGTCTTCCTTGACCGTTGCCCCGGCTGGGCGTTTAACAAAAACTCCAAGCTACAGAAGGACTTTGTCAAGGCGTATAAAAAGACATTCCCTCAAGGTGCAGAGCCTCGTGTGGAGGCGATCCATGCAGGGCTTGAATGCGGCATCATTATTGAAAAAATGGGGGGCGGTGACGCCATTTCCTTCGGTCCCAATATGAAGGATATCCACACCCCCGGTGAAACGCTGGATCTGCATTCCTTGGAGCGGGTCTATTGCTTACTGATCAATTTGCTAAAGCTTTAATTCGATGTTCCGTTGTGCGTACGATCGACGATGACAATACATGAAATGCGCCTGTGACGGAAGGAAACGGGCGCATTTTGCTTTTTTGACCGCGCAGCTCTGATAAATTCAAAAAAACCAAAAATTTGCGCGACTTTTCATGAAAAAAAGCGACAGTATAGGTGAGGAGCGTTCTACCTTGCCCCGAGTGCCCATCGTTGGTGCTCATGATGAAATAAGAGAGGTCTTTTGATGGGAACAAGAGATTTAGAATACTATAAGATTTTAAAAAAGCTGACGGCGCTTTCAATGGAGGATCCCTTGGTGTCTGCTCTTGTGCAGTCAGACGGGACACGGGAGCTGGCTTTGCAGGAAACCCAATGCCGTGCCGATGAGGAGTGGATCTTAAAAATTGAAGAGGGACTTCCTTACATTGCCGCCGCGATCGAAGAAAACAGACGGCATTTGAAAACGGAAGGGCGCATCGTGCCCATTGAGCGGGCGCGCAGAGTGGGCAAGGCATCGGTCTTTCATTTGGCGGCGCACAGCAATCTCATTGCGCAGGTGGAAGAGGAGCAGATCAAGCCCGAGAAGCTCTATGTTGTGGAAAACTCCGATGACTATGCCCTTTATGAAAACCGTTTTTTGTATCTGACTTTGCGTACCATTGAGAATTTTGCGGGATTGCGCTTAAAAAAGATCGCCCATGCCCAGGGAATGGTCCAACGAACTCTGCATACAGAACAGACATTGCGGTATCATGAGCAGGAGCTTTCGTTGGTGCAAACCCTAAAAAACGAGAGCAATGAGGGCGAAAAAACAGGTCAGATGCGGCGGGTGGAGGACATTTTAAAGCAGGTGCATGCCCTTTGCTCTTGTGAGCTGATGCGCCTGGTGGCAAGCACGCCCATGATCAAGCCCCCCGTGGTGCGGACCAATGTTTTAAAAAGCAATAAAAACTTCAAGGCGGCGCTGGCGCTGTACGAATACCTTTCGGCATTTGAGGGCGAGGGATTTTGGGTATCCCGCGCACAAGAACAGCGCACAGAGGCGCAAGAGTCTCTTTTGTGGACGTTTTTTTCCGCAACGGCTTTGCAGGAGCTGGCATTAAGACTGCAATCGGATGCGTTGCGTGAAAGACTTGCAAAGGAACTGCATGAAGAGCAGGAGCAGGTGCGGAAAGAGGAAGAACAGGCACGAGCGGCGCTTTTGCAAAGGGCAAAGGAGAAGGGAGCAGGTACCGAAGAACTGCTTGCGGCGCTTTGCATGCTGGAAGAGGAAAATGAAAAGCAGAAAAAAGCGCTTGCACGGCAGGAACAGGAGCTGGTCAAAGCATCCCTGCGGGAAAAGAGCACCCTTGAAAGGCTGACAGCGGAATATGACCTCAAGCTCAGAAAAGAACAGCAGGCGCTGGAGGAGCAACAGCAGCGCTACACACTGACGCTGGCGCAGTTAGATGCCCTGCGTAGTCACTACAATTTGATTGACCCGCTTGATCTCAGCTATACCGAGCGCGAGCGCTTTGACCTTCTTGAAAAGGAGCAGAAGGCGCTGAACGAGCTGATAGAAAAACAATGGAAGAAAAGCAAAAGGGTGATCCGCTCTCGCATCCTTTTTGGAAAGAAATAAGAAAGGAAGTCATCCAATGAAAAAGAAATTACTCATCCCCATTCTTATTCTGATTGCCTTTATCATTGGCGCGCTGGTCTGCTTTTTGGTGATCCCCACCGTGTCGGTGCAGGGAGAAACGGGGATCAGCATTTTGGAAATGATCAATGCAAAGCTGGTTTATGTCTTTTACGGTATCGGCGCGTTCTTGCTTTTGTGCATGGCGCTCACGGTGATCTTTGCCCTGCTGGTGCTCTTTAAGGGCAAGAGCGGGGATGCCAAAAAGGGAGGGGGCAAGGGACGCTTTGCAAGGCTTTCTCAAATTGATGAGGAAAAGAAACGCTATAAAGCGCCCGAATACGAAAAGCAGGTGACTCTGGAGAGTTTTTGCAGACGCTTTCGCGAATATGCGGCAAGTGAATTGAAGCTTTATTACAGCGAAGAGGATATCCGCGCTTTCGTGGCAGGACTTGGGGTGTCCAAGTTCCAGATCATGCAGGGCATGTCGGGAACGGGCAAAACCTCCCTTGCGTACGCGCTGGGCAAATTCCTGCAAAACGACTCTGCCATCATTCCCGTCCTGCCCATGTGGAAGGAGCGGGCGGATACCCTGGGGTATTTTAACGAGTTTACGGGACGCTTTAACGAAACGCCTCTGCTTGAAAAGCTGTACGAGGCGGGCTATACCGACGAGATGTGCGTGGTGGTGTTGGATGAAATGAACATCGCCCGAGTGGAATACTACTTTGCGGAATTCCTTTCGCTCTTGGAGCTGCCCGACCCCGATGCACGGCTTATTGATGTAGTCTTTGACCGCTGGAAGCACGACCCCAAGCATCTTGAAAGGGGACGCTTGCGTATTCCCACAAACGTGTGGTTCATCGGCACGGCAAACAACGACGACTCTACCTTTGCCATTTCCGATAAGGTGTACGACCGCGCCATGATCATGAATATGGATCAGCGGGCACAGCCCTTTGAAGCTCCCGGAGCGCAGGCTATACGCATTTCGGCGAGTGCTTTTGAGGAGCTTTGCGCCAAGGCGCAGGAGCAGTATATCCTCAGTGAAGAATCGCTTGCCAAGCTGGAGACGCTGGACGCCTTTCTTGCTGAGCATCTGCGCATCACCTTCGGTAACCGTATCATGAAGCAGATCAAGGCTTATGTTTCTATGTATGTGGCGTGCGGCGGAACAGAGGAGCAGGCGCTGGACGATATCGTGTGCAAAAAGGTCTTCCGCAAAATGGAGGCGCTCAATCCCATGCTTATAAAAAACGTGTCGGTGACTCTTGAAGAGGAGCTTGACCGCTT
>JAFTMP010000006.1 GCA_017452335.1 Clostridia bacterium | reverse complement strand
TTTGGAGGTTTTTTCAAGAAATATGGATCTGCCCATCGGCAAAAACATCAAAGAATTGCGTCAAAAGGCGGGCTTGACCCAACGGGCTTTGGCAAACGACCTGCAGGTCAGCGTGCAGGCGGTGTCAAAATGGGAGCAGGGGCGCTCCTGCCCCGACCTGCCCCTCCTGCCGCTGATCGCAAGCTGCTTTTCGGTGTCCATCGACGAGCTTTTCAAAAGCGAGGAGTAAACAGCGCCTCGCATAAAAAGGTCATTTGGAACTCCCTTCAAAGGGCGTTGCCCTTTGGAAAATGGGGGGGTGAACCCCGGTTTTCTTTTAAAGAAAAGCTTATAGACAAGCATAGGCACTTTCCGATTTTCGGAAAGTGCCTATTTCTTATTTTATGTACGGTTAAATATCCATAAAATTCTCAAGAATATCTTCGATGAGGGACGGGTCAAATTCCAGCAAAAAGCTCAGTCCGTTCATCACCAAGCTGAAAACAGACACCGCAATAAAGATCACCAGCGCACCAACAGAAACGATCAGCCCCGCCAGCGCAAGACCATTCTTTGCCCCTGCCTTTTTTGCTTTGCTCATTCCCACAATACCCAAGATGAGTCCCACCAGAGGTGCCACGAACGTGGGGATCTTGCCAAGGCATCCGCAGCAGGAGCAGCAGGTGTTGCCAAGAATGCCCACAATGCCCAGCACCAATGACGCAATGCCAAACTTCTTGCCGGGCTGTTGCTCCGCAAAGCCCTCAGCAGACTCTTCTTCAACTGCTTGTGCGGAGTCTGCCGCAACAGGCACTGCTTCGCCCTGCTCTTCCTTTTCCACATATTCGCCGCAAACCACGCCCTGTTCTGCCGTTTCTCTCGTTTCTTGCGCGAAAGCGATGTCCTCGGGAACAGTTACCTCGGGCGTCTGCTCGAACACAGGAGCGCTGTGCTCTTCCAATTCTTTTCCGCAGCTTGTGCAAAAGAAAGCAGTTTCTTCATTTTCACTTCCGCAAAACACGCAGTTCTTTGCCATAATATCTCCTTATTCCATATTCGCACTTTCTCCAGATATATGGATTTTTCTATATTCTTATGCCTTATTGCCACCACATTTCGGCGGGATCCTCGAAAATGATGGTGTTTTTCAAGAATGCCACTGCCTTTTCAAGTCCTTCCTTGGGGGACATGAGGGGATCCTCATGCTCGATGGAAATGACGCCGTCATAGCCCACCGCCTTGAGGGTGGAAATGATATCGTTCCAAACGGTGGCGTTGTGTCCGTAGCCCACCGTGCGGAATTCCCAAGAGCGGGTGAGGATATCGCCGTAAGCACCGGTGTCAAGCACGCCCGTCACGGAGGTGTTGATGGCGTCGATCTTGGTGTCCTTGGCATGGAAATGATAGATGGCACCCTTCAGCGCGCGGATCGCCGCCACAGGGTCAATGCCCTGCCAGAAAAGATGGGAGGGGTCAAAATTAGCACCGATGGTCTCGCCCACAGCCTCTCTTAAACGCAGGAGCGTGGGGGGATTGTAGACCATAAAGCCGGGGTGCATCTCAAAGGCAACGCGCACGCCGTGCGCCTTCATAAATTCCGCCTTCTTTTTCCAGTAGGGGATAAGCACTTCCTCCCACTGCCAAGCAAGGATCTTTTTAAAGTCGTTGGGCCAAGTGCAGGTGACCCAGTTGGGGTATTTGGACTCGGGGCAGTCTCCGGGGCAGCCCGAGAAAGCGACCACTGTTTTCACGCCCAGCTTTTCGGCAAGCAAAACCGCCGCGTCAAAATCCTTTTCAAAGCGCTCGGCGATCTCACGATCGGGATGCAGGGGGTTGCCATGGCAGGCAAGAGCGGAGAGCTCCACATTGTTTTCGGCAAGGACCTTCTTTAAATTCTCGATCTTTTCGGGATGGGCAAGGAAATCCGCACCGTCGCAGTGTGCCTTTCCGGGATAGCCGCCGCATCCAAGCTCTAAGCTTTGCACGCCCAGAGAGGACAAATATTTGATCATTTCTTCAAGACTCAGCCCGCCGAGCACGGGCGACATTACACCAAGCTTCATATTTTTTCTCCTTGTTTTTCGCTTTTTTGGGGCGTTGCCCCAATCCCCACAAGAAAACTTTTTGAAAAAAGTTTTCTTGACTTTCAAAAACTTTGAACGGTTTTGATTTTCAACTCACAAACTCCACACTTCTCAGTAATTCAAAACCTGTTTGAGGGAGTTTCGCTTTGCGAAACTCTCAGAGTTCAAAATCTACGATTTTGAACTCAAGCCATCTTATCGGAAAGCTGATCGCCGCCGAGAATGTGGAAATGCAGGTGTCTTACACTCTGACAGCCATGCTCGCCCACATTGGAGATCACTCTGTAGCCCTTTTCAAGCCCCAGGGATGCCGCAATCTGCGGAATCTTTTCCATCACGCAGGCAACCTCGGTCACGTTTTCACCGTTAATGCAGTCCACGCCGCCGATATGTGCCTTGGGAATCACCAAAACGTGCACAGGCGCCTGGGGGGCAATGTCATAAAAGGCACGCACACGATCATCTTCATATACCTTTTTAGAGGGGATCTCTCCCTTCACGATCTTACAAAACAAGCAATCCATTTTCATTCTCCTTTCGGGATGGGGCTAAGCGCCCCGCTTGCCTATAGTGTATCACAAAAGAAAGAAAAGTGCAAGAAATTTCTTCGGGACAGTTGACATTTTTTTGCTTTCGGGTATAATAAAAGTGCGGCTGTATCAGCGCCTTTATATACCTTTATATATTGAAGATATTTGAAGAGAAAGGAATAAAAAAATGGTTATTACCAAAGAAACAATCATCGGCGATATTCTTGATAACGCTCCCGAGTGCGCACCCTTCTTCCTTGAGATCGGCATGCACTGCCTGGGCTGCCCCTCTGCAAGAGGCGAGTCTGTGGAAATGGCTTGCGCCGTACACGGCACCGACGCTGACGCACTGATCAAGAAGATCAACGCATTCTTGGCAGAAAAGAAGTAAAAAACGAAAACGTCGAAAGAAGGAGCCGAAGAGCCCCTTTTTTCGACATTTTTTCATTTTATGAAATGAGAGAAACAACCATGGAAGTAATCTTATCCCCCCGCCTCCTTCTGGCGGCAAGCCTTGTGAGAAACGGCGCTATTCTTTCCGACGTGGGCACCGACCACGCCCTGTTGCCTGCCCATTTGTTGCTTTGCGGCAAGATCAAGAGGGCAATTGCCTCGGATATTGTAAAGGGGCCGCTGCAAAGAGCCGAGGAAACGGTGAGAAAATACGGGTTACAGGACAGGGTCGCCACCGTGCTCACCCCGGGACTTGCGGGCATTGAAGCCTACCATCCCACCGACATTGTGATCGCGGGCATGGGCGGGGAGACCATTGCGCAAATTTTAAGGGATGCCCCCTTTGTCAAGGATGGCGCCCTGCGCCTGATTTTGCAACCCATGACCAAGGGTGAGCTTTTAAGGGATTACCTTTCATCAGAAGGCTTTCTGATAGAAAAGGAATACCGCGTAAAGGAAGAGCATCGCATCTACACGATTTTGCAGGTGCATTACGATGGAACCCCCTATCACCTTGATGGCATGGCGCGCTATTTCGGTGCTGTCTCAAAGGAAGAGCGGGACGAATTATATTACGCCTTGCTTGAAAAGAAAAAAGAACAGCTCCTTGCGGTGATCGCCGCAAAAGAGCAAAGCGGAGTAAATACCGCAGAAGAACAGGAATTTTTATCTGCCATTGAAGAGCAGTTGCCCAAAACAGAGGATCAGTGATGAAACATATTGAGCTTTATGAAAAATTAAATGCGCGCTATTCCCCGTCCCTATCCTGTCCGTGGGATCACGATGGGATCATGGTGATGAA
>JAFTMP010000070.1 GCA_017452335.1 Clostridia bacterium | reverse complement strand
TTTTTGATTTTCTTTTGGATATCCGCTCCATCAATCAGGGGATCGACCAGCGAAGAAACGCCCTAATGGAGGAATACGACCGCCTCAGCAACCCCAACCACCATTATCAGCTCGGTTCCATTGAAGAATACCACACCTTAAAGCAGAAGAACAAAGCCCGCTTCAAGACCAAATCGGCGTATGTTTCGGGCGAGATGTCGTCAAGAGAGGTGCAGGGGCAGTCAAACGGTGAAAGTGCATACCTGTATTTTACAGAGCGTATCAGAGAAAACGCTCTTTATCTGCTGGACGAGCCTGAAAACAGCCTCTCCCCCAAGCTTCAATTGGAGCTGGTGCGCTTTATTGAGGAGTCGGTGCGCTTTTATAACTGTCAGTTCATCATTTCAAGCCACTCTCCCTTCCTGCTTTCTCTGCGCGGTGCAAGAGTTTACGATCTTGATAGCCGTCCCGTTACCACAAAGCCCTGGACCGAGCTTGAAAACGTGCGCATTTACCATGATTTTTTTGAAGAGCACAGAGCGGCATTTGAAAAGAAGTAAGTTTTTTTAAAATTGATGATACAATTTTTAGAAGTTGTTGTCTTATAGGGTGAAAGGAGGGGAGATTATGGAAGATTATAAGATCATCGAACTGTATTTTGCAAGAGACGAGCGGGCAATTTCCGAGAGCAGCTTGAAATATGGAAAATACTGCTTTGCTGTTGCGCAAAACATTCTCTTTTCCCCCGAGGACGCCGAGGAATGCGTCAATGATACCTGGTTGAAGGGCTGGCAGAGCATGCCCCCGCAAAGACCAAGCTATTTAAAGCTCTTTTTTGCAAAGATCACCCGCAATCTGTCCTTTAATAAGCGCAAGGCGCAGGACAGCGTGAAACGGGGGGCAGGCGAGTTGCCCCTTGCCATCGAGGAGCTTTCAGAGTGTTTACCTGCACAGGGTCTGGTGGAGGAAGAGGTGCAGGCACGAGCGCTTCAAAAGGCACTCAACCGCTTTTTAGCCTCTTTACCCCAAAGAGAGCGCTCTATCTTTTTGCGGCGCTATTTTTTCACTGAGCCCTTTCCTGCAATTGCCCGCCGCTACCGCCTAAAAGAAGCCAATGTTCGTCTGATCCTTTCAAGGACGCGGGCGAAATTGAAGCTGTTTCTTGAAAAGGAGGGCTACAAATGAAGGCAGAGCAATTATATGAAGCCCTCGGCGGCGTGGACAGTCGTTTCCTTTTTGAAAGTGAGAAGAAAAGAAGCAAAAAGCCTTTTATTGTAGGCGGACTTTGCGCTGTAGTGGCATTGACCCTTGTAGTGTCTATGCTTTTGGGTGTGGCGGCAGTTGCCAGAACCTTGAATTTGGCAGATCCCTTCAGAATGGGCTTTGTTTTGGGTGCGGCGATGACCTCTGCACCACCCAAGGGCATTGATTCGACGCAGACTATAAAGCATGGAACCCTATATTATAAGGCAGAGGGAGAAAATACCCTGACGCTGATCCTTGAAAAGACCTCCTTTAAGAAAATGGATATTCATCTGGCGTTCTCTTTGAACCATGACAAAAGGGGCACACCCACCGCATACGGTGGAGATCGGGTACTGTTTTCCACTTCTCCCCTTGTGCGGCTGCTGTGTGAGAATTCCATTTCCGACGGTGTGACTATTTTGATAAACGGCAAGAAGCGCAGCAGCATCCCTCGTATGAAGGGAAAATACGAAATTGTGATCGACTTTAGCGATCTTGCCGCGGCAGGCTATGGCACACCCTACAAAATGCGCCTATCCCCCTTTTATTTGCTTGAATACGGAGCAGATGATGAGGTGATCGAGGAGGACTATCTTGGCGCTTCCATTGCCTATACCCACGGAGAAGATGAGCAGGGAAGACCCGCCTTTACAATGGAGGTGGGCAAGCTGACAGATCGTAGCTATACCTATACCGGTTTTGAAAAGCTCTATTTTAACTGTACCAACTTTCCCCTTGAAAAGGTAATCTACGAAGGAAAAGCACTGCCCAAAGAAATGATTGGAGGCAAATCCTATTATCTGCTTGACCTTTCTTCCGCACAGCGTCCCGAGATCACGCAGTATTTGCGTCTTGTTTTCAAAAAGGATGCTCTAAAAAAAGGCGAGTGGGTTCGCCTGGAAATGCCTGTGTATTATAACGGTAGTGAAGAAGAACATAAGCGAATGCTGTATTTGAACGTGTCCAACATCAATGATAGCGATTATATTTCCCCTATCATCGACTATTATGATTCCCTTGAAGATGTTCCTGCAGGGATTCGATATCCGGTGCCCACCGTTTTGCCCGAGGTAAAGGATCCTTATAATCCGCATTTCAAGCTGTATAGCTTTGAGCGTATCAAGGACTATCGCAATTGGGAAGGGCGCACCGTCTTTGTGTATGGATCGGGCGGTGCCTATTACTGTACAGTTACAATGAATGTTACCGACAGCAAAGAGAATTATGATCAAGTTCTTGTTCATAACGGCATCACTTACTATTATCGTCAAGAGATCAGCATTTCGCAAAGAGAATCTTTGCTATACGTCTATTTTATGATTGACGGCGAAAATGGCAGAAAGATTCACTGTAAGATCCTATTGGCGGGCTCCCCGCTTTTGGGAGATCTGCCGTGGAATAATACAGAGATGACTGCCGAAGCGTTTATCAAAGGCATCGAGATACGTGAGAATTCATGAATATACATTGGAGCGCGTCCCGCCGTTACGCGAAGCTGTAACGGCGGGGCGATTTTTTGCTCCAAATATAAACAAAATGTGAAAAAATTCTTTTCTTTTTTTAAAAAAGCCGTTGAATATTGAGGCGCTTTATGATAAAATAACCTTGCGGTGTGTGCGTTCTTTGAAGGGTTGGTTGGAATGCGTTTTCTCTGTAAAACACATGTTAAAAGCCCCGTCGGATGCACGCACAAAAAGCAAAGACAAGGTAGGTTGACTATGAAATCTTTAAGTATTCGAGTGCTGTCTGCAATCATGACGGCAGTGATGCTCTTGGGAGTGCTTCCCATGAACATCTTTTCGGGAACAGATGACGCTTCGGGGACGACACCCAATGAAGCCGTCACCATCACCACCGATCCCCAAGAGGGAACGGATCAAGCAGGGGACTACAGTGACAACACGCTTTCGGCATGGGTGCATCCTTCCCAGGTTCCTGCCGGTGCGGTGATCGCTGATCGAAAGTGGACGTACACCCTGACCACCGTGACCGAATCCACGGAAGCGGAGCTGGAGGGGTATGTTTGCGTGGACTCTTATTGGAGTCAGAGCGGAAGCGGATCGGGCAACTGGGCAAGCTTCCCCGAAGGCTTTGACGAGGGTAACGAGATTTATACCTCCTTTGCAAAGGAGCAGCCCTATAGCGATTATGAAACGCAAAATACCAGACGGGTGACCTCCAATGTAAAGGCTGGGTATGTGTATTGGCACTGGATGTATGCAACCGATGCCGATGCCAATGACCGAATCATCAGCGCTACCTCCGGTCAGGATGAAGAGACCGGCTATCTGTACGATCAGTTCGGTGCGTTTACCAGCTCGGTGAACTACCCCAAGTACAGCGGAAGTGATGAAGAGACGCTGTATTGGCAGACCGGACGGACGGGAAATGCTTCTTCGCAGGGATCCTATTATTGGTATCGTTTTGAGTATTATACCTGCCATTATAGCGATTACGTGAGAATGTACCGCCACGAAAAGAGCGAGCAGATGGAATCGGACGAGGCAGTTCCCGAGTCTGAGGGCATCAGCAACATTCAAGAGTGGGTCAGATACTATAAGGACGACTATAGCGAAAACGGTCTTTCCCAGTGGACCCTTTATGAGGATATGCCCGTGGGCGCGGAGATCCGCGACAACAGATGGGACTATACTTACACTGAGGAGATCGTTTGCGAGACCGTTCCTCCTGCAATTGACGGCTATACCTACAAGGAAACCAAAACCAATTACGGTGAATTTGGTGCTTGGAGCGATTGGTCTACCACTGCGGTATCGGAAAGCGATGCCCGCCAGGTGGAAACAAGAGTAGTGGTGGAGCGTGCGGCGTATAAGCAGTATAACTACTACTATTATAAGTACTGGAACAGCTCTGCCGGAGCATATTACTCTACCTACAGTGCAAGCTATGCGTTGGCAAACGGCGGTAAGAAATATACCTACCAAAGCACGACCGCTCTGCCTTACTATAAGACCTATGACGGACACAAGGCGTACAGAGCCCCCACCGGCTTGATGTACTGGCTGGAATCCTCCGTTTCCGTTCCGGAGCAGAGCAGAGTGGAATACCGCTACAGGGATAGAGAAGTTTCCACGTTCTATCATTACGTAGATAACGAAACGGGAAATACCGCGGTTTTTGAACTGCTTGCGCCCTCCACGGATAATGATTTTGGCGCATGGAGCGCTTGGTCTACCACCAAGGTCACGGCAAACGACTACAGAGAAGTGGAGACTAAGACTGTTACCGATAAAGCGGCATATAAAGTCTACAACTATTACTATTATAAGTATTGGAACAGCTCTGCCCGGGCATATTACTATACCTACAGCTCCAGCATGGGCGGAACCAAGCATTCTTGCAGCAGCACCACACCGTATACCTACTATAAGAGCTATGACGGTCACAAGGCGTATAAGCCCTCCACCGGTGCATCGGGCTGTAAGGGTTACCTGCACTGGCTGGCATCTACCACCACCGTTCCTGCGGTGACCCATGTGGAATACCGCTACCGTTCCAGAATGTCTTCGCTTCGTCTGGTAGAGGAGCGCAGCTCTGCTACAGAGATCACAGAATCTGCGTTCAACAGCAATATCCGCAGATACGTGAAGTATATTATCAATCTGGAGTATGCAGATGGTGTGTACTTTGACTGCACGGGACTTACTTATACCGTCAACGATGATTACACCGTAAATGTCAGCGGATATCTGGACGGTACCGACCTTTCGGAGCTCAAGATTCCTGCAGTGGTGTATTTTAACGGTATCCCCTATAAGGTGGTATCGGTGGCAGAGGGCGCCTTTAAGGATTGCCATGCCATCAAGACGTTAGAATTGAATAACAACATTCTTTCTATCGGAAAGAGTGCCTTTGAGCATTGTACCTCCCTTTCTTCTCTGGTGATCCCTATGGGCATGGTGTCCATTGGCGAGCGTGCCTTTGCAAACTGTACTGCGCTGACCGGCGCGATCATTGGTAACGGCGTGCAGACGCTGGGCAACGGTGCCTTTGACGGATGCTCCGCCCTTGAAAAGATCAGCCTTGGCAGAAGCGTAACGTCTATCGGCGCAAGAGCCCTTGCCGACTGCTACGATCTGCGTTGGGTCTTCTTCTCGGGCGGCATGCCCACCATTGCGGCAGATGCCTTTGATCGGGCAAAGCAGTATACCTACAGCGATTGGGGCACTTGGACCACCGAAGCGGTGAATGCTTCCGAGTCTATTGAACCCGCGGCGCTTTCGGAAGACGATTCCGAGTTGGTAGAAACCGAGACCAAGACGGTAAACGATGTAACACTGTATCACTATTACCGCTATGAGTATGTGCTGGACGGTGAAACACATCACAGCTCTACCGAGCAGGGCACACTGTTTACTTCTCAAAGCATCGAGCCTTATACCGCCCTTGGTGAAGTGGACGGTGCACAGGCATACCAGGGTCCCGACGGACATACCTGGTGGCTGCAGAGCAGTGAAACGGTGGAAAGCGTAACGCTTTACCGCTACAGAACCCGTTATGAAACGGCTGTTGCCAACAGCAACGAAATTTGATTCTATTATAACAACGAAGCGGCATGGAAAAATATCGGCGGCTGGAAAAACGGTAACTATATCACCACCCGCTATACCAATTGGGAAAATTACGTACAGTGGTTTGCTTACGGCTGTGCCGACGTGGTATACCTTGATGAAAACGGCTATGACTATCAAGGAAACCGCTATCTTTGCGACACCGACGGCGCAACGGCAACACTGGTAAAGTATAATGCAAGCGAAAGCATTGCGCTGACCGGCTTGACAGTTCCTTCCAAGGTGCTGTATATGAATACCGAGTGCAGTGTAACTGCTATTGGGCAGGGTGCCTTTGCACAGAGTACACTGGAAGAAGTAATCATCGGCGAGAGCGTGACCACAATTGGCGGCTCGGCATTCTCGGGATGCACCGCTCTTGAAACGATCACCTTCACGGGAACTGTGCAGACCATCGGCGATCGCGCATTTAACGGATGCACTTCTCTTGAAGCACTCTATTTTGCTGGCTCTGTGCCCGCATCGGTAGGCTTTGATGCCTTCAAGGGAGTTTGCTCTGATCTGTTGGTTGTACATAGCGACACCGCTACAGGATGGAGCGAGAGCTGGCAGGGCTTTAACGTATTCAGCTATCGCAATACCGAATATAAAAAAGCAGGCAAGTACGGTGTGGACGGCTACGGCATCAACTATACCGTGACGGACGAGGAGGATCGTACTGCCATCGTGGGCAATAAGATCTCCACCACCGCTGACAGCGAGGTGAACGCTTCCTGCACAGGCTATAGCGGAAGCGGTGCCATCACGGGTGCGGATTTCGTCATGATCGACAAGAAGGTTTATATGGTGGTGGGACTGGACCGCTACGCCTTCTTTGACAGTGATGTGACCTCTGTCACACTGGGACAGTTTATCGGCTACGGTGAAAGTGCCAATGTACCCGGTATCTGGGACGACAGCTTTAAGCAGGCAGAGTTCCTGACGGCTGTGAACGTATCCGAGAAAAACGAGCAGTACGCATCTCTTGAAGGGGTGTTATATAAGAAAAAGTAGCTTGGTGGAACGATAATCAAGGAGATATTGATGCTCTATACTGCCGCTAAGAAC
>JAFTMP010000069.1 GCA_017452335.1 Clostridia bacterium | reverse complement strand
TCCCGAACCGTCTGAAGGGCTGTCGCCCGAATCGCCGGAGCCGCTTTCGGTATTACCGCTTGAAGCTCCTCCCGATTCACTTCCAGAAGAACCATCGCCGGTGTTTCCGCCCTCGTCGTCTGTTTCGCCGCCGGAAGAGCCGCCTTGGCTCTCATTATTACCATCATTTCCTCCCGATTCAGTAGAATCATCGCCTTCCTCTTCTCCCGAAGAATCACCTGAACCGCCGCCTGCGCCATCCTCGGGTTTTTCCATTTCTTGCGCTACCCAAGTCAACATCCCACCGTAGTTTTGAAGCATTGAAGAAGTCCAAGCCGAGTTATTTGAGGGATAGTAGCAGGTGGCTTCGACATCGCTGAATGCCGATGTCCCAATAATCGGCGCATTCCAATTAAAAACAACATTTTTAATTTTAGTGCACATATCAAAGGCGTATCCACCAATTTCATCAATACCGGCACCAATTGTTAAACTTTTTAACTTGCACTGATAAAAAGCATATTCCCCAATGCTTTTTACACCATCAGGAATCACAATACTACTAAGGCATTCACACCAGCTAAAGCATTGATCACCGATATGTTCAAGAGTACTAGGCAAAACAATACTTTGAAAATTGCGGCACGGGTAATATCCGCTGTAAATTGTATAAGAGCCACACCCCGAGAACGCCTTGTTGCCAATACTAACTAACCCTTCAGGCAAAACCAAACTAGATAATGCAGCACAGCTTGCAAACGCCGAATTACCAATTGTAGTAATCATTGCAGGCAGATCCACTTTTTCAAGTCTGTAACAAGACATAAATAAACTGTCTGGAATATAGGTCAAGCTATCTGGTAAAACCACATCGGTCAAATACGCACTTTCACAAAATGCACCTTTGCCTACCTCAAACACCCCCTCCGGAACTGTAACAGACGTTAATTGTGATTTGGAAAAAGCAACTTCTCCGATCTCTGTAAGTCCCTTCGAAAGTTCTATAACGGAAATAGCGGTTTGATAAAAAGCTTTTGAACCAATCCTCGAAATCGTGTCGGGCATAGAAACACTACTCAAGACCGTACAGCTATAGAACGCACCGTCTCCAATAGAAGTTACCCCGTTTTCAATAACAACGCTTCTAACAGATGTGCGTTGCTCGTACCATGGAGCATATATCAACTCATCGACCACATAATCGTACATGGTACCGGTTCCCGAAATTGTCAGCATCCCATCCTCGCTCAGCGACCAAGTTAACTTATCTCCACACTTATTTCCAATCTCCTCTTCTCCTTCATAGGTCCAAATGAGATCTCCGCCAAAGTCAGCAGTGGTGAATTCCAAAGTATATGTGCCGTTTTCCGCAGGATAGTAACAGGTAGCAACTACTCCTACAAACGCCTGCGCATCAATAGCAGGAACATCCCCCGTAAAATCCACTCGCGATAAACCACTGCAACCACCAAAAGCGCTTGCTTCGATCTGTGTTACAGAAGCTGGAATCGTGATCTCTTCAAACGCAGTACATCCAGAAAAAACACCCGTGCTAAGCACCTGCAAATTATCGGAAAGCTTTATCTCCCGAACGCTTGTACAGTTTTGGAATGCATATTGATCTACCAATACAGTACTGTTTGGAAGTCGAATTTGAGAAAGCGCCGTACCACTGTACGCATAACTTCCAATCGTCTCTACACTGCTTGGAATGCGGACATCGGACCAAGCTGAAAGATTGTAAAATGCATACGAACCGATCGTTTTTACACTATCGGGCACTGTCATTTCCGTAAGAGCTGAAAGCCCATAAAAAGCATTTTTTCCAATCGTCTGCACCCCCGAAGGAAGATCCACACGCTGTAGCTCAGAACATCCATAAAACAGTCGGTCGGAAATCGTTAGAAGTCGGTCTGAAAGACTTGATGATTCTAAAGCATCACATCCTTCAAAAGCGCCTGCTCCTAACTCCGTCACACTATCCGGAAGGGATACTTCCGAAAGAGCATCACACTCTGCAAAAGCGTTCATTCCAACTTGTGTCACAGTAGAAGGAATTGTTATGCTTTTTAAGTTTTTGCAGTACGCAAAAGCAGAATTTCCGATAGATGTAATATGATCGGGAATCACGTACTGTTCAAAATTACATCCATAAAACAAAGCATCATTCAGCGTGGTCACAGCTTGCGGAATAGTAACCGGCTCCAAGGAAGTACAACCGGAAAACACCGCCGCATCAATTGATGAAACACTTTCCGGAATATCTAGTTCTTTCAAATTTGAACAGTCACTGAATGCACCTGCTGAAATACTTTGCAAACTTGAGGGCAACTGAACTTGGTTTAAATTTTCACAAGCAGCAAAAGAATATTTACCAATAGTTAAAACCCCCTCCGAAATTGTCAAATCAGTAATGAGCGAATAATCATAAAATGCAAACTCACCAATACGACTTACATCCTCCGGAATAATTAATTCACCTTCAACAGCTTTTCCTCCCGCATACAGAGTCACAGCATAGTCTATCCACATACCGTTTTCATAGACCGATCTGGTAGATGCCGGATTTTCTCCATAATAGAAATCTATTCCGCACCATGCCGTTAGACTATCCACATACACGCTTCGCAGAGCATCGCAACCAAAAAACGCCCATTGATCCACAGTCTTTAGCCCCGTTCCAACTGTAACCGAAGATAAATTTCTGCACTCCATAAACGCTTGATACCCAATAGAAGAAACGTCATCTCCCAAAATCACTTCAACCAAATTGTCGCAATCATAAAAGGAACACTTACTCACGCTTGTTACGCCGTCTTCAAAGATGACTTTTTTTATATATGGCCTACGCTCAGCCCAAGGCATCGTCGCGCCTGTGCTAGAGTATGTATATTCCTCCATTTCCCCTGTGCCTGAAACAGTAAGCGTTCCCTCGTCATCCAATGTCCACATTAAGTTTTCACCGCAAGTGCCACTGGCTATGATTTGAGACGCCAATGCCGTTACGGGAAACATCCCCAACAGCAATGCAAAACAAAGAATCCACGCTACTGTTCTCATAGAAACTCTCATTGTAAATACCACCTTTACTATAAATTTTTGTGTAGGGCAATTCTACCTTCCACAAAAAGTATTTATTAAAGCTGTCCCGAAACGGCAAGATAGACCATAAAGCCCACGATGGCAAGGGCGGTGACCACCGTGCCCACGCAGGCAAGGATGAGCGTTTTTTTCCGATCTTCCTTGATCTTTTCAAGCTCCTCGATCTGTCTTTGGCGCTTGATCTCGGCACGCTGCTCGTCGCTGAGGCTCTCGTCAAGATCCTCCTGCTCAAGCTCCTCCACGTCCTCGATATCCTCGATATTCTCTACGAATTCGTAGTCCTCGGGAAGCTCGCCCTCCTCGTCCTGCTCGTCTTGCAGGTCGGACTCCCCCTCCGTGATCGAAAGCTCTTCGCCGCTTTCAGCCAGTTCCTTGCGGCGCTTCAGCTCCTCCACCATCATAAAGGCGGCGTAATCCGAAATGCTGTCCCGCTCCTCGGTGAGCACTCGTTTAATGTCCTCCTCACTCATGGACATAATGACCATTCTGCTGTAGCTTGCCATACTTCCTCCCTTGTGCCCCGCACACCTTATTTCTGCTCAAAGAAGCGGATCTCTCCGATATTTTCAGCGTACGCAAAGCCGCTAAAGCCACTCTTTTCCAGGTTTGAAAGGAGCTTGCCCACCTTTTTGGGCTTCAGATACAGAGCGCAATCGTACTCCTCTCTCAGCCCTTCCGCCGCCTCGTAGGCATCGGCAAAGGAGCCCTCGTAGATGATCGCCAGCTTCTTTTTGCCGCCGAGAGAAACGCTCATACCCTGCTCTTGCAAAATTCCGAAGATGCGCTCAAAGCCGATGGAGAAGCCCACGGCAGGCACCTGCTCGCCGATAAACTTGCCCACCAGATTGTCGTATCTGCCGCCGCCCGCGATGGCACCGGGGTAACCGGGCAATGCCACCTCGAAAACGGTACCGGTATAGTAGCCCTGTCCGCGGATCAGGGTCAGGTCAAAGACCACGTTATATCTGTCCTTTGCAAGGTACAGACTGTTTTCAAGGATGCCCTGCAGTCTTACGCCCGCCTCACACTCTTCACCGATAAAGTCAAGGGCTCTTTTAAGGGTCACCTGCTCCTCAAAGAGGGTCAGCAGCTTGGCAGCAGAGTCTTCGTTGCATCCCTTTTCAAGAAGCTCCTTTTTCACGCCCTCTGCCCCGATCTTATCAAGCTTGTCAAGGCTGATGCAGACGCTGTCAAATTTCTCTTCCTCAAAGCCGCAAACGGTGAGCACTGCGCGCAACACCCTTCTGTCGTTGACCTTTACGGTAAAGCCCTCAAAGCCCACCTTTAAAAGGGCTTTGGCGGTGGTGGCGATCAGCTCGATCTCGCAGTCGCTTCCGCTGTCGCCCAGCACGTCGATGTCGCACTGCACGAATTCGCGAAGTCTGCCCTTCTGGGGTCTTTCGGCTCTGTAGACCCTGTCTGTCTGGATGCACTTGAAGGGGGTGGGCAGATGGGCGCGGTTTGCCGCATAGTAACGGCAAAGAGGCAGGGTCAGGTCGTAGCGCAGACCCATATCCGCCAGATTCTTGTAGTCGCCCTTTTCCAGCGCGCTTTCAAGCTTTTCCCCTCTCTTCATCACCTTGAAGATCAGGTTTAAGTTTTCGCCTCCCTCGCTCTTGTCAAGGTTTTCGATATCCTCTAAAATGGGAGTGGTGATGCGGTTGTAGCCTGCGGCTCTGTACACCGACAGGATGGTCTCCTGCAAACGGTCACGTAAAGCCGTTTGCTCGGGCAAATAATCGTTTGTGCCCTTAACGGGATTGATCTTCATATTTCTTCTTCCTTTCTGTCGTAAGGTCGTTTTCTGTTTTAAAGCAGTTTTTCAAGGCGGCGGATATCCACCTGCTCGGTGCGCTCGATACCGTATTTTTCAAGCAGCTCAAGGGCTCTTTTGATCGTCGGCGCATCGTACACGTCCTGAGGACGGTGGGCGTCGCACCCCACGATCATCTTTCCGCCGTGCTTGGAAACCAAGGCAAGAAAGTCTTCTCTTGGGTAGTGGCGTCCCTCTCTCAACCCCAGAATGTTCATTTCAAGGGGGAGGTCCTCCTTCACGATGCCCTCCACAAGACGGTCCATCTCGCTGATAAACAGTCGGTAGTCGCCCGTGAAATTCAGGATATCGGGGTGGGCAATATAGGAATAAAAGCCGCTCCTTGCCCCCTCAAGCACCGAGTCCACGTACAAATGCAGCCGCTCCTCATCGTCGTCCGCTCTGCCCGAATAGCGCTTTGAGGGCTCCTTGCCCGCATAGTGCTGACCGAGGATCAGGTATTCCACGCCGCTGCCTCTGATCAGCTCCTTATAGTCCTCAAACACATCGGGGTAGTATTCCGCCTCAAGACCGATGTGGATCTCGATCTCCCCTTCATATTCCTTCTTCAGCGCCTGAAGCACGCTGACGTAAGAGGAAAGCTCCTGCGGACGCATTCTGAAGGACGAATAGTAGTCGCCCTGAAAGATATAAGGGCTGTGGTCGGCAAAGCCGAGGACCTTCAGCCCTGCGGCGATCGCCTGCTGTACGTATTCCCGCTCACTGCCCGCGGCGTGGTTGCAACGGACGGTATGGGTGTGGTAATTTGCACGGATGAGAGGCTCTTTTGCCATATATTCCGCCTTCTTTCCTTGATTTTGCCTTTAATTTGCTCTGTTTTTTGCTTTACGTGCCTGTCTTTTCTGCAAAACGCTCTGGGTGGTGTTGCGCCAGATCTGCCACAGAACCGACATCACGACGAT
>JAFTMP010000068.1 GCA_017452335.1 Clostridia bacterium | reverse complement strand
GCATGCTTTCCTCTTCCATGCTTGCACTCAGCGCGGCACTCAAAGACTCATTTTGCGCCTGCACCTCTGCGGCAGTTTCAGCAGCCTCCCCTTCGGGCGCCTCCACTGCCCACAGCGAAAAGGTGGGCAAGAATAAGAGGATCACCAGCAACAGGGACGTGAAACGAATGACTTTCAAAGCCTTGTTTTTCATAATGTTCCTCCTATTAAGTTTATTAGAAAAATTCTTTTTCCACCCTCATTTTACCATATTTCAAAGGGCGTGTCAAGCGCTCCGAAAAATGTTTACAATTCCGCATTTTGCACAAAAGCAAAGCATGAAATTTGTGCAATATGACGAACCACGAGTAAAAAAATGCCGCGCAGGTGGCGCGGCAGAAGTCTGTTACTGCGTCTTGTTTTGGCGGATAAGCGCTTCAAGCTCCTCTAAAGCCTCGTGAATGCCGCCCACGCGGTCAATGAGTCCTTCCTTCACCGCCTGCTCTCCCTCGATCACACTGCCCATATCGGTGGGGATCTGATCGGTCTTGAGCATCAGCTCCTGCAGGCGCTGCCCCGAAATGCTTGAATGATCGGCAATAAAGCGCACAATGCGCTCCTGCATTTTGTGAAAGTAGGTAAAGCTTTGATAGACCCCCAAAACCAGTCCGTTGGTGCGCACTGGGTGCAGGGTCATGGTGGCACTGGGCACGATGAAGGAGCGGTCTGCCGAAACGGCAAGGGGCACGCCGATGGAGTGCCCTCCTCCCAGCACCAAGGAAACCGTTGGGGTCTTCATGCCTGCAATCAGCTCAGAAATGGCAAGCCCAGCCTCCACATCCCCGCCCATGGTGTTTAAAATGATTAGCAGTCCGTCGATCGCTTCGCTGTTTTCCGCCGCCACCAGCATGGGGATGAGATGCTCGTATTTGGTGCTCTTCTGCCCCTCTGTGGTTTGATAGTGCCCCTCGATCTGCCCGATGATGGTGAGGGTGTGGATGGTAAAGCCCTTGCGTCGGGAGATCACTGCCCCAGAGCGCACGATGTTTTCAAGCTGCATCGCCTCCCGCTCTTCAAAGGTGGGCGCGCCTTCCTCTTCTCTTGGCGCGGTGTCTCTTTTTTCATCGGGACAGTCTGTTATTTCAATATTTTCTTCAATCATTTCCCAAAACCTCCTTTACTTTTCCCCCAAAAAGTGGTATACTGTTTTTAGTATGATTTATTAAAAACGGAACTATACCGAAAAGGAGCATTAAAATTATGAAATTCATCGTTGAAACTTCCGCACGCCACATCCATGTAACCGACAAGACCCTTGCCATCCTCTTTGGCGAAGGCCACACTCTGACCAATAAGAAGGACCTTTCCCAGCCCGGTCAGTTTGCATGCGAAGAAAAGGTTCAGCTGGTTGGCCCCAAGGGCTCTTTGAACGTATCCATCCTTGGTCCCACCCGTCCTGCTGACCAGGTAGAGCTGTCCTTTACCGATGCAAGAACCCTGGGTCTGAAAGCCGTTCCCGTAAGAGAATCGGGCGACGTTGCAGGCACCCCCGGCATCAAGCTGGTTGGTCCCTGCGGCGAAGTGGACATCACCGAGGGCGTGATGATCGCAAAGAGACACATCCACATGACCCCTGCTGATGCAGAGGCTATGGGGCTCAAGGACAAGGACGTTGTTTCTGTAAAGGTAGAGAGCGACGGCAGAACCACCATCTTCTGCGACACCGTGGTACGCGTTTCTCCCAAGTTCGCGCTGGCTATGCACATCGACACCGATGAATGCAACGCCGTTGCAGCATTCGGCACCGTTTACGGCGAGATCGTTTAATATTTAGTGCGGAGTGAGGAATGATGAGTGCGGAATTTCGGTGGATTTTTCGCCTTTACGGCGAAAAATCAGAACAAGCGAATAAAGCTTCGTTTTTCGACCGCAAGGGAGAAAAACTACCGCAACTCCTCATTCCGCATTCCGCACTCCTCACTTCATTGGCGGCGCTGTGCGCCGCCTTTTGCTTTAAGGAAAGGAGAAACTGCCTATGATGCGACTTGATAAATTTCTGTCGGTCTCCGGCACTGCCTCAAGAAAAGAGAGCGCCGCCCTTTTAAAAAAGGGGCGGATCACCCTCAACGGCGCGCCTGTGCTCAAGGGCGAGACGAAGATCGACGAGGAGCGCGATGAAATAAAGCTTGACGGTGTACCCATCGTCTATCAAAAGCACCGATACATCATGCTCCACAAGCCCCAAGGCTATGTTTCCTCCACCGACGATCCCTCGGGACCCACTGTTTTAGAGCTTCTTCCCGAAAAGGAGCGGCGCGATCTCTTCCCCTGCGGAAGACTTGACAAAAACACCACCGGTCTGCTCATCCTAACCGACGACGGCAAGCTTGCCCACCGTCTGCTCTCCCCCAAGCACCATGCAACAAAGGAATATTATTTCACCTGTCAACGCAAGGTCACCGAGCAAGATGTGGTGGACTTAGAAAACGGTGTGGACATCGGCGGCTATATCACCAAGCCCTGCAAGCTCACCCTTTTTGACGACCTTTCGGGGTCGATCACCCTCACCGAAGGGAAATATCACCAAATCAAGCTGATGTTTTCCGCCAGATGCAACAAAATTTTAACCCTTCACCGCCACGCCTTCGGGGGTATCGTTCTTGACCCTGCCCTGAAAGAAGGCGCGTGGCGCCCTCTTACACCCGAAGAAGTAGCCCTTCTTGAATCTCATGAATAAGGAACAAATTACCCTATGAATATTTTTTTAACCCTTGCAACCGAACTGAACTTAAAAGAAGAACAGGTTGAAAAAACCGTTGCCCTTATTGACGAGGGCTGTACCATCCCCTTCATTGCCCGTTACCGTAAGGAGGTAACCGGGTCGCTGGACGATACCGTTTTGCGCAGTCTTGAAGAGCGGCTGAATTATTTAAGAAACCTTGAAAAGCGCAAGGAAGAGGTGGCAAAAGCCATCACGGAGCTGGGCAAAATGACCGACGAGATCGCCCTTGCCCTGGAAAACGCTCAAATCTTGACCGAGGTGGAAGACATTTACCGTCCCTTCAAGCCCAAGAGAAAGACCCGCGCCTCTGTGGCAAGAGAAAAAGGACTTGCCCCTCTTGCCGAACTACTGATGGCGCAAGAAAGCGACTGCGATCCCACCGCCGCCGCCCTTGAATATATCAATGAAGAAAAGGGCGTGAACAGTGCGGAGGAAGCGCTGGCGGGTGCCATGGATATCGTGGCGGAGGATATTTCCGACAATGCCGAATACCGCAAGGAGATCCGCCGTCTGACCACCGCATACGGCACGCTCATCTGCAAGCAGGCAAAGGAAGAGGACTCGGTTTACGAGGGATACTATGACTTTTCCTCCCCCATAAAGGAGCTTCCCGGACACAGAGTCCTTGCCATCAACCGCGGAGAAAAGGAAGAATTTTTAAAGGTGACCTTGGAGATCTCCAAGGATATCCCCTTGAACTATCTGTTTGCCATGGTGGTGACCAATCATAGATCTCCCGCGGCACGTCTGGTGATCAAAGCCATGATCGACAGCTACGACCGCCTCATTGCCCCCTCCATTGAGCGAGAGATCCGCTCCGCCCTCTTTGACGAGGCGTGCGAGGGTGCCATTTCCCTCTTTTCCGAAAACCTGGGCAATCTGCTCATGGGCGCGCCCTTAAAGGGCAAAACAGTGCTGGGCCTTGACCCGGGATACCGTACCGGTTGTAAGCTGGCAGTGGTCAATGCCACGGGCAAGGTGCTGGACACCGCGGTGATCTACCCCACCAAGCCCAGAGAGGATATCGAGGGCTCTGCCAAGATCGTCAACAGACTCATTAAAAAATGGGGTGTAAATGTGGTTGCCATCGGCAACGGCACCGCGTCCAAGGAAAGTGAAATTTTCATTTCAGACACCTTGAAGGCCTATGGCGGCAGTGTGAAATACGCCATGGTCAGCGAAGCGGGCGCATCGGTCTACTCCGCCTCCAAGCTTGCGGCGGATGAGTTCCCCGATTTTGACGTGACCCAGCGTTCTGCCGTTTCCATTGCCAGAAGACTGCAGGATCCCCTTGCGGAGCTGGTGAAAATTGATCCCAAGTCCATCGGCGTGGGACAGTATCAGCACGACATGAAGCCTGCGCGCCTGGACGAGGCGCTGGGCGGCGTGGTGGAGGACTGCGTAAACAAGGTGGGCGTGGATCTGAACACCGCCTCCCACAGTCTGCTTGCCCACATTTCGGGCATCAATGCCACTGCGGCAAAGAACATTGTAAAATACAGAGAAGAAAACGGCGAGTTTAAGAGCCGCGCACAGCTTTTAAAGGTGCCCAAGATCGGCGCCAAGGCTTATCAGCAGGCGGCAGGGTTCCTGCGCGTTTCGGGATCGGATGAAATTCTTGACAACACCGGCGTGCATCCCGAATCTTACGCCGTTGCCAAAGCCATCATCAGCCATTACGGCTTTGATAAAGAGGATGTACGCGCTTGCAGACTTTCCGGTCTTTCCAAGAAGATCGAAAAGGACATTCCTTCCCTTTGCGAGAATCTGCAGGTGGGTGAGCCCACTCTGCGGGATATCCTCTTGGAATTAGAAAAGCCGGGCAGAGACGTTCGTGATGCCCTGCCCGAGCCCGAGCTGCGCTCCGACCTGCTTGATCTTTCCGACCTAAAGCCCGGCATGAAGCTTTCAGGCGTGGTGAGAAACGTGATCGACTTCGGTGCATTCGTGGACATCGGCGTGCACCAGGACGGTCTTGTTCACCTTTCACAGATCTCAAAGAAATATATCAAGCACCCGTCCGAAGTGCTGTCGGTTGGAGATCGCGTAGAGGTCACCGTTTTGTCGGTAGACGTAGCCAAAAAGCGCATTTCGCTGACCATGAAGGGTTAAGATTATAATATATTATAACGTATTTTAAAACAGACTTTTGTAAATCCACTTTGTTTTTCGTTTTTTTGTGCAGGTTTTACAAAAATCGAGAGGAAAGTTTGGTGGACCTCCCACTGTACAAAGTCATGATTTTCTGCTATAATACTCATCGTAAAGAAAGGGCTGAGTCCGCACTGCGGAGCCCACAAGGAGGAGATTCCGATGGCAAGTTTATCTTTTAAGCACATTTATAAGAAGTATCCCGGAGGCGTTACCGCTGTATCCGACTTCTGCCTGGAAGTAAAGGACAAGGAATTTATCGTATTCGTAGGTCCTTCCGGTTGCGGTAAGACCACTACTCTGCGTATGATCGCAGGTCTTGAAGAAATCACCGAAGGCGAGCTGTTCATTGGCGACAGAATCGTAAACGACGTTGCTCCTAAGGACAGAGATATCGCGATGGTGTTCCAGAACTACGCTCTGTACCCCCACATGT
>JAFTMP010000067.1 GCA_017452335.1 Clostridia bacterium | reverse complement strand
TATGAAAAAGATAAAATTTCCGAGAAAAACCGCTCTCGTTCTTCTCCGTCCGCAGGCATATCCAGATATTCATAGGGATACTTGGGCATATAGAAGCGCTTGATGTTTCCATCCTTTGAAACGAGCTTGGTAACCGCGCCCGCTCCGCAGGCGTAAATATCGTGCTCCTCTGCCATGATCAAACAGTTATAAATGCCGTCGTGTCCGTCCAGGGAAAAGCCCACGTTTTCCAAATTACCCACAGTGTTCTTCTGACGGTAAAGGTAATAAGGATGGTATTTGTTATTCGCGGTGATGAGCTGGGAATAGTCCACACACTTCACTGCTTCTCTGCTGTTTCTCGAATAGACGTTCACACCGCTATGTAAAATGTCCGATGCCTTTTTTACAAAGAAAGTATGTACCGTGATATTCTCGGGGTGCAACTCCGCGATCTGATCCATGGTTTTTGCAAAGCTTGCAAAATTGTCTCCGGGAAGTCCTGCGATCACATCGGTATTCACTGCCTTAAAGCCCGATTGTTTTGCTTGATAGTAGGCTCTGAAAAAGTCATCCGCTGTATGCTTTCTGCCAATGCCTCTTAAAATATCATCATTGAGAGTCTGCGGGTTGATGGACACTCTGCCCACCCCGCAGGAAACGGCAACAGACAGCTTTTCGGGGTTGACCGTATCGGGTCTGCCTCCCTCCAGCGTATATTCGTCCAGTCCTGTCGGGTCAATCTGGTGTCCGATAAAGGAAAGCAAATCCTCTAATTGCCGCTCATCCAGTGTGGTCGGCGTTCCTCCGCCGATATACACCGTCACGATGCGCTGTCCCTTTTGTCTGATAACATCCACTGTCCGCGCAATATCCGCCTTCAAACGCTCCAAATAATCGGGGATCAAAGAAAGGAGGCGCGGGGTAGCATAAGAAACAAAGGAGCAATAGGCACATCTGGTGGGACAGAACGGAATAGAAACATAAAGACTGCAGGTATCCTCCTTGTAGCGCTTCACGATCTTTTGCTCGGTAAGCGCCACGCCGGTAATAAGCTGTGCCTTTTTGTTGCTGAGAAGATAATCGCCCGTCAACACCTTCTTAACCGCCGTTTTGGTACCCAACTGCTCATAGAGCTTTGCCGCAACCTTACCGGGACGAATGCCCACAAGAATGCCCCAAGGCGGATTATATTCGATCATCTTTTTGCCCGCCTCATAGACAGCGGCGCCCACGGCAAGCTGTGCCAGGCGCGTTTCGGAATGGATGGGGTTATTTACCGAAAAGCCCACGCCCGTTTCCTTTTTTTCTCCTGCTTCAAGAAGCACGTGAGAATGGTAGCCGTCCTCTTCCTTCCACACCTTCACGTGTGCTCTCGGCGTTTCCTCGGTCTCCGCTTCCGTTTGAGAAAACTTCTGACCGGGGAAAAAGATCAGACAAAGGTTTTGGACATAACTGATATTGATATCGCCCTCTATTGTTATCTTCATAATTGATGACCACGTCTTTCGTTTTATGAAAGTCTTCCTTTCCCGGAACTTATTATCCGCATGTCTGTACCTTTTGGCGCAGACGCTCGAAATAGCTTACCGATCCAAATAGCTCGGTTCGCTTACCCTTTTTTTGTTTTCAGTTTGTCACTTTCCATTACAATGGTCACAGGACCGTCACAGTGTGCCTCGATCTGCATATCGGCACCAAACACCCCGTTACCCACGCCCCCTTTGACCAAGGTACGCAAAAGGGAGGAAAAATATTCGTAAAGCTCGTTTGCCGCGCCGGGCTTTGCAGCGCAAAGAAAATCGGGACGGTTTCCGTGTGAGTAGTTGGCACAAAGGGTAAACTGAGAAACCACCAGTGCCGAACCGCCCACATCATTGATGGAACGGTTCATCTTCCCGTTTTCATCCTCGAAAACTCTTAATTTTGCAATCTTTTCCGCAAGCAGACGGGCATCCTCTGCAGTGTCCCCTTCAAAAACACCCAGCAGGATGAAAAATCCGTGCTCACAAGCACCTGTCACCCTGCCATCTACCGATACTGCCGCTTTTTTCACTCGTTGTAAAACTGCTGTCATGATCCTGTATCTCCGCTTGCGCGGTGTTTCCTTTCTCTTTATATCAAGTATAACCTCTTGAAACGTTGTGCACGCTCCTGATGGATTTCAGTCTTGAAAGAATGGATTCGAAGTGCGATGTGTCCTTGCAGGCGATCATCATGTTCACGAGAATCTCATCGTTTGCCTTGCTTTGCGTAGAAATCTGGTGAAGCTCTACTCGCATATCTGCCAGTGCCATGGTGATATCGGCGATCAGCGTCATGCGGTTCTCCGCATTGACCTGTATAAACGCCTCAAAGGTACCCGTTGCAGAAACAGGATTGTCTTCCCAGTGAGCAGTCACAAAGCGCTCCTCGTACTCCTGCTTCTCCATATTCAACGCCACGTTGGGACAGTCTCTCTTGTGAATGGAAATGCCGTATCCCTTGGTGATAAAGCCGATGATCTTATCCCCGGGCAGAGGATTACAGCAACGGGCAAATTTCACCAGGCACCCTTCGTTACCGTCTACGATCACGCCGCCGTTTTTGCTCTTTCTGGGCTTGACCTCCACGTCGCTTGCCTGAATGGGTGCGGGGGGCTCGAACTGTGCCAGACGCTCGTATTCATCGTGCAGCTTGATGGAAATTTTAGATACCGTCAAACCGCCGTATCCGATCATGGCATACAGATCATCCACGCTCTGAATGCCCATACGGCTGCTCACATTGGTAAGAATCTCATTCTTCAAGGCTTCAGAGCAGTTCTTTCCGTAGCGTCTGAACTCCTTGTCGATCTCGTTCTTACCCATTTGGATATTTTCGGGTCGTTTTTCTTTCTTATACCACTGTCTGATCTTGTTGCGCGCTTCCGCGGTCTTGACCATCTTCAGCCAGTCACGGCTGGGACCCTTTGCGGAAGAAGAAGTGATGATCTCTACGATCTGACCGTTTTCAAGCTCGGTATCAATGGGCGCAATGGCACCGTTGATCTTCGCCCCCGTCATCTTGTTACCCACAGCCGAGTGAATGGCATAGGCAAAGTCAATAATATTGGCGCCCACAGGCAGGGTGATCACATCACCCTTGGGGGTAAATACGAAAATATCGTCGTGGAAGAGGTCGATCTTCAGAGAACGCAGGAACTCGTCGGGGTCCTTCACGTACTCATCGCCCTCAATGATCTTGGAAATCCATTCTAACTTCTTGTCGATATCCTCCTTGGACTCTTTGGCACCCGATTTGTATTTCCAGTGCGCCGCGATACCGTATTCCGCAACGTGGTGCATCTCTCTTGTACGGATCTGCACTTCAAAGGGGATACCGTCTCTGCCGATAACCGTGGTATGAAGAGAACGATACATGTTGGGCTTAGGGGTGGAGATATAATCCTTGAAGCGTCCGGGAATGGACTTGAACATATCGTGAATAATACCCAGCACCGTATAACAGTCAAGCTCGGTCTCGGTAATAATACGCAGGGCGTAGAAGTCGTAGATCTCGTCAAAGCTCTTACCGTGCTCATACATCTTTTTATAGATGCTGTATACCGACTTCACACGTCCTTCCATCACAAAATCAAAATTCAGATCGGTGAGCTTGTCGGAGATCTGGTCGGTCGCCTTTTGCAGGAAATTGATGTTCAAGCCGTAGCGTCTGTCAATATCATTCTTGATCTCATTGTATCCGATAGGGTCAAGATAGGAAAGCGAGAGATTCTCCAACTCCTGCTTGATCTTCTGAATACCCAAACGGTGCGCAAGGGGCGCAAAAACCTGCATGGTCTCAAGAGCGGTGATGCGCCGCTTATTCTCTGCTTTGGCATAGAGCGTACGCATATTGTGCAAGCGGTCGCACAGCTTGATGAAGATCACGCGGATGTCCTTGGACATGGCAAGGAACATCTTGCGCAGATTCTCCACCTCCTGCTCCTCCTTGTCTGCAAAGGGGATCTTTTCCAGTTTGGTCAGTCCATCCACCAGCATGGCTACGGGATAGCCGAATTTGTGGCTGATGATATCAAGGGATACCTTGTCTTTGCAGTCCTCCACCGTATCGTGAAGCAATGCCGCACAGATGGAATCGGTGTCCAATTCCAATCCCGCCACAATCTCTGCCACGGCAACGGGATGGGAAATATAGGGCTCGCCGCTTACGCGAAACTGTCCCTCATGCAGCTCCTTTGCAAACTCAAAAGCATTGGTGATCTTAGCAATATCATAATTCTTTTCGGTCTCCTTCAGCATCAATAAGAGGCCTGAAATACCGTCGTACATCCTACGTTCCTTTCTGCGGAAACACCGCAACAGTCGTTTCTTATCAGTGTATTCCGCTCGCTCTTCTCATGATCGCGCGGTCATACGCATTTTTTGAAGCATTGGTGACTGATCCAAATCTACCTTTACGGCATTTGGGATCAGTTCAAAATGATATATCGGAGAAGCCTCCTTCTCCATGCTCATGCATACTAACCCCTGCTCCTCAAGAACAGCAAGGACCAATCTGCATTTTACGGCAGGCATTTGTAATTCATGTGATAGCTTTGCAAGGACAAAGCTGTTATACCCTGCACCTGCCATGCGCCGCAAAGCTGTATAAACCTTTGCAAAATCCTCTCTGCAAGGAAGATGTGCCGTAACAAGGGCTTTTCCTTCAAGGGCTTGCTCAAAAAAGCTCTGCTCCTGCTCTAAAACCAGTGCGGTATGCTCTGCGGGAAAATACGCCTTTACCAAAAGCTGTACGCTTTTCTTATTTCTGAATTCATTGACCGAAAGCTGAAACACCAGATCCACCCGATCCCCTTCCCCGTAAGGAAAGAGGGCGGTTTCCTTTGAAAAAAGGAGGGCTGAAAAATATAGTCCGTCTTTTTTTACCAACAGTTTAGTATATTTTCCGCCCGAAAGGGCTGTGACGTCACAAATTTCCGCGCCTTGTAATGCAAATAGCGGCGTTTGATTTTCGTTTCCGCAGGGCTCTAATAAAGAAAGCGATTGGGCAAGAGGGAGTGTAAGGTCCACTGCCTGCAAAATCAAGTCTACCATCATCTCCTGCCCTGCGTCCCGCTCGGGAAGCATCTTCACTGCGTCGATCAGTTTCTCACGAAGAAGAGGAATTTGTTCCTCCTTCACCGTTAAGCCGGCGGCAAGCTCGTGCCCGCCGTACTTTTCAAGATACTCCCCTGCCTCTACCAGCAGCTCCACCAAATTGATCCCTTCAACGCTTCTGCCCGAGCCCTTTCCGATCCCGTTTTCCACCGAGATCAGTACGCAGGGCTTTTGGTAGCGCTCCGTGCTCCTTGCGGCAACGATGCCCACCACACCATGGTGCCATCCCTGCGCCGCAAGCACTAAAATGGGATCCTTTTCATATCCGCCCTCGGCAATCATCGTATCTACCGCCCGGGAAATACAC
>JAFTMP010000066.1 GCA_017452335.1 Clostridia bacterium | reverse complement strand
TGCAGGAAGCAAATGCGCAAAGAATGAAAGCAAGTGCGATGATGAGTGAAGTAAGCCGAAGGGATTTCATAAGTCAAACTCCTTGTATTTCAAAAGTTAAGTATATTATAGCAAAAAAACTTTGTTTCGTCAATATTCAGACCGTTTTTTGCAAAAAAGATCCCTGCCGTATTAGGCAGGGAAAATTTTGTGTAGAATTCTTTAATCCCCGAAGGAAAAATTGCAAATACCGAATTCTTCTCCCGTACGGGCGAATTCAACCTTGAAATAGACGTCTTTTCCGCTGACAGTCACATATCCGCTCAGGCTGTAATAACCGCCGCCCACGTCGGAATCATACAGTGCGGAACGAAATCCTGCGTATTTTTTAACGGCGGTTCCGCTTGAGAAGTCCACGCCTTCCGCTTTTTCCACTTCGTCGATAAAGTCTTTCATAACCGCTTCGTCGCATTGATAATCGGGATGCATCAGCGCGATGGCTTTATCATATTTCTCGACAGAAAGACAGTGCATCAGCTCTTCGATATTGCTCTTTGCTTCTTCTCTTGAAATAGCATTGTCACAGGAGCAAAAGAGAAGGGGGAGGTTTAGAATGCAGAGAAGAACACAAATAATTCTTTTCATAGTATAAACTCCTTTCTTGATTAAGTAATCAGATCAGTAGCAAGAGGGTGATAAGAAGTGCCAAAAGGATCCACAAGATCGACAGTAAGGCAAGGGCAACATAACGGACGGGGTGAAGGGTCTTTCTTCTTATGAGCATCACGGCGGAGAAGATCAAAATGGCAAGAGGGGTGAAGAAGCCAAAGGATGCTATTCCGATAAAGAGAAAGAGATAATAGATGAATGGCGGGAAGTCTTCATTTATTGAGGGATTGGTGAAGGTGTAGTCCTCCAGTGCTTCCTTCAGCGCCTGCGACTCCTCGTCTGTTAGCAGAACGGCTGTTACCTCCCCCTCTCTTGTGGAAAGGGCACCGTCGGCGGTGAAATGGCTGTTTGTCAGTCCCTTGTAGCTGACGTAATAGCAGCCCTGCTCACTGTCTAGAAAAACGCCGATGCGCTTGGTGGGCAGACCTTTTTTAAAATAGCCCAAAAGCTCGTACTGCTCGACATCGTCAAGCTTTGACACGTCCACCGTTTCCCCCTTATCTGAAAGACGGGAAAGAATTTCTTTGATAAGTGCGCTTTCAACGTCGGAGATATAATAGCTGTCGTTGAGCTTATAGTTGGTGATGGGTCCTTCAAGGAGTGCCCTTGCTTTAGAAATGACTTCTTCCTTATAGTAGAAATTCTTACAGTTACCTCCCACTACGTCCATGCTGTCCTTGTAAAGAACCACAAGGTCGGCGTTGTCGAAGCTTACCGCCACACCCATCTCCTGTTCTCCCCAAAGGACAGTTCCTTCCTTTGAAAATTCCGAGAGATTGAAATAATCGTTGGAAAGTTCAAGGGGTAGGTATCGTTCTTCACCGTAGCAAAGAAGATCGCCGCTTTCTGAGATGCTCCAGCTTGCATCGTCATTATCCTTTGCTGGTGCATCCGCGAAGGACAAAACAGGCAAAGAGAGTAAAAGTAGAAGGGAAAGGCAGAGGCATATAATGTGTCGAGTGTAGTTTTTCATATCCGTTCTCCTTTCACGATACATTGAGTTTGCGCTCCAGCAGTTCATTGGAAAGGAATGCAAGGAGCATATTGATGGCGGTAAGCGCAATGGTAACAAGAAGGAGCGCCGCACCCACGGTCAATACGAGTTGAATGGGTCCCATACTGATCAAATTGGCATCCACAAGTCCCGTCACGCCAAAGATCGCAAGGAATCCACCTGCCAAAGGTAAGGCAACAACGAATGAGCCGAAGTTTCCGAGAATATAGAAAGCAACGATGATGGCAAGCAGGCTGTATTTTTTAAAGTAGACCCCGCAGAAGGTGATGATCAAGAAATAGGACAGGACATTTATTGCTGTCACTGCCGTTAGAAATATACCGTACACTACTGTGACAACTGCACCCACCATTGCCGCCGGGATCAGTGATTTAAGTCCACTTGAAAAGCCATTTTCGAACGCTTCGAAAACCCCCATACCGCCCTCTGATAAGAAGACCGCGCTAAACAGTCCAACAAACAGGATCACATAAGTGAAGATGGTGAAAAACATTGCAGACATAAATTTAGAAGTAAACAGGGTAGACCTTTTTACCGGCAAAGTAAAGGTCAGATAAGCTTCCTTACCGAAAAAGTGGCGGTAGTAGCGGATATAGACCGAGAGCGTAGAAATGACAGTGCCGATCATCATTCCAAACCATACAAGAAAAAACAACGGAATAGCCAACAGTGTACCGTCGCTGATGCTTGGGTCCTCGTTGTTTGTCATGATGCGCATCACGAGAGTCATTGGTATGCAAGAGAGTAGCGTTGTCAGTGCGCCTACCCACCAAAGCTTAAAGGTCTCCTTAAAATCATATTTCAAGCATTTTCTTAACATGCGAACACCTCCCGAAACAGTGTGTCAAGTGATTTACCTTGTTCTTCTCTTGTTTCATCGGCATTGCCCGAAAGTAGGATCTCGCCCCCATAGTTCATAAAAGCAAAGTCGTCAAGGGCGGGCTCCACATCTGCAATCAGATGGGTGGTGATGATCACCGCCGAGTCGGGTGAGTAATTGCCGATGATGGTTCTTAAAATATAATCTCTTGCCGCGGGATCCACGCCCCCCAGGGGCTCGTCAAGCATATAAAGTCTTGCCTTTCTTGACATCACAAGAACCAACTGTGCCTTTTCCTTGGTACCCTTAGAAAGAGTTCTAAAGCGTGCCTTAGGGTCAATGCCAAGATCACCAAGCATATTTAATGCCAGCGTCTTATCAAAATCGGGGTAGAAGTCGGCAAAGTAGGTAAGCATATTCTCCACCTTTTGTCCATCGCTAAAATAAGGGCTGTCGGGAAGATAGGAGATGAGTGCGTTGCTTTTTTCACTACGCTTTTGCCCGCAAAGAAGAATCTCTCCGCTATCGGGCACAAGAATTCCCGAAATGAGCTTTAAAAGGGTGGATTTTCCGCAACCGTTTGGTCCAAGGAGCCCCGTGATCTTGCCGGGTTCCACGCAGAAATTAAAGTCTTTTAAAACGGGCTTGTTCTTTTTATAGCTTTTGCAAAGATCCTTACAAACAAGGATCGGTTCGGTATTTAAGATTTGTTCAGTCATATTCTTCCTCGCTTTCATCAAAACGGTTGTTTACAAAGTCAAGCAGCTGCTCTTTTTCAATACCCAGTGCTTTTGCTTCACCAAGCGCTTTAAGCAGAAACGCTTCCTGCATCTCTCTTTTTTTGCGCCCAAGCAGCGCGCGGTCTTCGGTGACGAAGCGCCCCGCAGTGGAGGTACAGGAGAGCAGTCCTTCTTCCTCTAACAGCCCCATCACCTTTTGCATGGTGTTGGGATTGACGGAGGCTTCCATTGCCAGCTTTCTCACCGGTGGAAACTGGCTTCCCGGGGGATATTCGCCATTTAAAATGTCGGTTTGCAGCTTCATATATAACTGTTGTGATACCGGCAGATCACTATTCAGCTTCCACGCCATGTCATTCCTCCCTTCATAATGGCAGTATCAAGGTACAAGCTGTGCACTTTGTTCTTGTACTCTTGTACTAATACAATAATACAATATTATCGCCAATTTGTCAAGAGGGGTTAACGAACAGTTGATATTTTTTATAAAAAGCAAGAACCCTCGGAAAACCGAGGGTATATATTTAAATCAATATCATTTGTTTCTTTTTTTGCTGTTCTTTTTCTTTTTGTTTTGCTTCTTTTCTTTCTTTGCTTTTCTTTTTTCAAAAAAGCCTTTGATATCATCGGAAATAAAACCCTCGATTTTCTTGCCGCTGTATTTTTCGATCAGCCTTCTTGCCCGTCTTGATCGGGCGATCTCCCCGTTCATAAAGAAATACTTTTTTCCTTCGCTCGTGCCGTAGATAGAAAAGGTATCAAAAAGGTAGGGGATAGATTTGCCGTGCCCCGAATCGTAGTTTACCTCTACCGTGTGCACATTTTTCCACAGGTATTCCTCTGTGGCAAAAAGGTAGTGGATGCGGACACCCTTTTGATCGAGCACATAGAAAGGAGGGAGCAGCAACAATCCGAAAAGACATACAAGATCTAAGAGAAGCATCGTAATGCCGAAGATCACATCTTCTTTAAAAAATACAACTGTCATCTCAATGAGTATAAGCAATACCAAAAGAGCTAAGACCCACATTCGATTGATGAAAAAATGCTTTTTATTTTTCATTTTTGTTCCCCTCCTTTTTTGTGCGGTAAGTATACCATACTTTTTAATGAAATGCAACAAAAAGGAACAAACTCAACTAACGGTTAACTTTCTGCGAATAACCCGTAATGCAAAAATTCCCTGTAACACAGGGAACACCGTGTTACAGGGAATCATATCAAGCTTTTACGTCACAACGAAGAATGGTGTACTCAAAGTTCATGCTGTGCTTGACAAAGATGGTGAGATGGGCATCCGAAGAGCAGAGCGTATCGCGGTCCACGTCTTTTGAGATCAAAATATCGGAGATCTGATAGGTGTAGCGATTGCCCGTCATATCGGTAATATATAAACTGTCGCCTACCGAGAGCTCTTTTACATAGTCCATTTGTCCTTTACGATCGGAGCTTCCGATCACCAGCGTGTTATTGTAGACACTTCCCGTAAAACGGCAGGGATAGGCGTTGGGCTTTCCCCAGTCGTTACAAACAGGCAGAGTGGAACCAAAGGCAGGGAATTCCAAAAGCGCCACGAAGTCTTTCTCCTTCGCCGCAAGGATGGGCATGGTATTGTTTAACCGTTTCTCGGGCGCTGCATTTTGCGTGTCGGGCAGGATCTCGTTTAGGGTGTCAACGTATTCTTCACAGCGTGTTTCATAAACAGCGGCAGAGGCGTACCAAAAGACCAGCAGTACCAATGCCCCTATAATAAGCCCGCAACCTGCGACGATGCACAGGTTGTTCAGACGGATTTTTTTAATACTATTCATTAGTCTGTTCCTTTTCTTCTTCCGATTCCAAGAAGCAACAGAACGATGCCTGCAATACTCAAAAGCAACACATAGAAGCTCATGTGTGTGGTATCACCGGTTTTAGGCGGATCGTCGGGTTCTTCCTCAAAAGAGTTGATGATAGAGAAGGTAGTTTGATTTTGCTCCACTGTGACGGTATATTCAGCCGGAGGATTCTTTTCGGATACCGTCCAAATGCTGCCATCATCAGCGGCATACCAGGAGTAGCACCAATTGTTTTCAGAAGACAGCGTCACGGTTCTGACGACAGCACCATCTTTGATCAAATCGACGGTAACTTGATTGGGTCTATTCTCACTGTCATCACCCTTCCAAAGCTTTAGTACTTTATACTCCGGATCGTCTGAGGAGGGAGGACGTACATCGGGCTTGGGGTTTGCAGAAACACTGTAATTCCAAGTGCCGTCGTCCAAAAGTCCCGGCAGGGAGATAAGCGCGGATTGAAAATAGTAGCGGAAGCCATCCAGTGTGGCGGTTTGTGCAGGAACGAAATACAGTCCAGCAGAGAGCCCGCCAAAGGATGCAACGCCGTCATTGTCGGTGGATACGGCTGTATCAAAAGCAATTTCGTTTGCTAAAATGAAAGATTCCAAGGTAGAGCGCACCGTGCTCCATTCACTTTGAGATTGAATACCGTTGAGCACCAATTTCGTAGAACTAAACGGATCAAGAAGTGTGTACTGAAAGTCTGCGGAAACCGATGCGATCTTGTAAAGCTTCACATCAAGATCGGAAAATGCGTTTTCACCGGAGGCATAACTCAACTGCAATGCGCAATCTTTCGTCAGTGTAATTGGTTCTTTTGCCTGCGTGGTAGAAGCGGCATAAATATTATAAGGAATAAATAAAATGCAAAGTATTAAAATGAGTGCACAAATTTTCTTTTTCATTCTTCGTTCTCCTTTTCTACGATAATGGGCTTGCTTCCTTTATCGCGGTATTTCACCATCAAAACGATCAGCAGCACGAACAAGATCGGTGCTGCCAACAGTGGGTCGTCGGCGTTTTAGTTGCCTTTTTCACCAACAAAATGTGGGTTTTCAAAAACGCCGAACGAGGAAGAAAGGCTACCGTGAATCAGCTTCTCGTCTTTTCCGGCTCAAGAG
>JAFTMP010000065.1 GCA_017452335.1 Clostridia bacterium | reverse complement strand
GTTGACCTGCTTTCTGCCATGAGAGAAGCGGACTTGGAGCCCAAAGTTCTCACCACCGTTTGCGAAAGCCCTGCCCACGCACCCTGCATGGTGCTGGTGAAGGGCAAAAAGGGAGGCAAGGCAGGGCTTTACTGCTCTCCCGTCTTTTTTATTTCAAACGGCAGGGAGAAAACCGCCGATTATCAATACGTGCTGGAGCACGGAAGCTTTCCGCTCCGTTTTCAAAAGCCTTAAGCCAAAGGAGCATTGCGCAGTCTGACAAAAAAGCTATTTGGGGCTTTGCCCCAAACCCCATTTAGGAGACTTTTTGTAAAAAGTCCCCTAAAACCCCTCAAAAACTTTGAAAGAATGGGTGACATACACCTGTCTTTCTTTTAAAAAGTGTTTTCACGCTGGTTTTGCGGCTTTTGTAGCTTTTCAAGCATCGTTTTTGCGATGCAAAACCGCCCGATTCCCCAAGAAAGGAATGATTTTTATGAGCATCGTTTCAACTCCCGAAGAAAAAAACAAGATCGTTGGCGGTACGCTGTATTTAGTGGCAACGCCCATCGGCAACCTTGCCGATCTCTCCCCCCGCGCAAAGAAGGTGCTTTCCGAGGTGGATTTTATTGCGGCGGAGGACACCCGCAACAGCTTGAAGTTACTTAGTCTCTTTGACATCTCCAAGCCCATGCTCTCCTATTTCGAGCACAACCAGCGCATGAGAGGCGGTCAGATCGTAAACCGATTAAAAAGCGGAGAATCCTGCGCACTGATCACCGATGCGGGCACGCCCGCGGTATCCGACCCGGGGCAGGAGCTGGTAAAGAGCTGTATTGAAGAAGGGGTGCCCGTCACCTCCGTGCCCGGATGCTGTGCGGCGATCAACGCCCTGGTGCTGTCGGGCATGAATACCGACCGCTTTGTATTTGAAGGCTTTCTTGAAGGAAACGCCTCTGCCAAGAGGGCGCGGCTGGAGGAGCTGTCGGGAGAAGCGCGCACGCTGATCTTATACGAAGCCCCCCACCGCTTAAAGGAAACGCTCAACCTGCTAAAGGACACCTTCGGGGGCACACGGCAGATCGCTCTTTGCAGAGAGATGACCAAACTAAACGAAGAGGTCTTGCGTCTCAGTATTGAAAGTGCCGCCGCCTACTACGAGGAAAACGATCCCCGCGGGGAATACGTACTCATTCTGCAGGGCAAGCCCCAGCAGGAGCGCGCCTTTTTTGAAAGCATGAGCATTGAAGAGCACGTTGCCTTCTATGAAGAAAACGGCATGAGCCGCATGGACGCCATGAAAGCCGCCGCCAAGGATCGGGGCGTGGGCAAGGGCGCCATTTACAAGCAGTTGATGAAAAAATAATTTCGTAAAAGTTATTTAGGGCTTTGCCCCAAACCCCGGTTAGGTGGACCAAAGTCCCCTAAAAGCCCTCAAAAACTTTGGAGGAAAGGGTGGTTTCAAACCCGGTTTTCTTTCAAAAAGGGATTATCGACAGACTGAAAAGAGTCTTGGATGCGGCGCATCCAAGACTCTTTTTTTGCTGTATATAAAGCTTACTTCACCAGCGCCTTCTTGGTCACGGTTGCCGCGCCAAGGAGTGCAACAACTGCCAGCACTGCGATGAGGGCAGTGGCATCGCCTGCATCAACGGGAGGCTCGGGATCAACGGGAACGTCGGGATCAACAGGAACATCAGGGTCAACGGGCACGTCGGGGTCAACAGGAGTTTCCTCCTCTGCTTCCACGCCGTACACTGCCACATCTGCAACGCACGCCCAAGCAACACCCCTCCAAGAGGTGATCACGATCTTGATGGCGTCTGCCTTCACTGCCTCGTCAAGAACCAGCACATCGCCGATGGCGTAAGCATCCATCGAGCCGATCTTGGTTTCGGTCTCGCCCTCGATGGCGTAGATATCATAGCTACCCCAAGAGCCGCCGTTTAAGATATCAGCGGGCAAGCCCTCGTTCTTGCAGGATACTTCAACTGCCGAAACATCGTATGCCTTATCAAGGGTCACGGTCACTGCCTGGGTGGTTCCCTCTGCCCAGCCGCTTCCGCAAACGGTGTTGTTGTCACCGTCAAGCACATTCGTGGGCGCGTTCGCGTCGCCAAAGCCGGTAAAGCCTTCACAGCTTGCACCGGTGGGCACGATCACGGGATCGGCAGGTGCAGCCTTAGAGCTTGCCAGCAGGGACATATCAAAGCAGTAGCCGCCCATCTGGTTTTCAACGTATACCGAAATGCGGTTTGTTCCTTCAACCAGCAGATCCTTCTTTTGGGAAAGATCCACAGTTTCATAAGCAGTGGTGGTATAGCCCGTTGCCGACCAAGCTTCAACGCCGTTGATGTAAAGCACGGGGTTTTCATCGTAGAAAATATGCATGGTCAGATAGTCGATGGCGTCGGGATCTGCGATCTCGATCTCCTGGAAGTAGGCTGCCTTTTTCACGCCCGCAAGAACGGTCTCCACGGTGTTGTATTCCACGAAGGGCGCTTGTCCTGCCGGCCATCCTGCAGGATCAAAGGTTGCGCTGAAGATCTCTGCGGGGAACTGCTCGTCCATCCAAGTCCAGCCGTACGCCCAAGCATCACCCTTCACGATCAGATTGGCAGGGGCATCTGCCACCGTAGCAGTCAAGGACATATCGAAATAGAACTTGCCGTTGGGGTTATCAACATATACAGACACTCTGTTCCAGCCCTGCACCAGCACGTCCTTCTTTTCGGAAAGATCCACGGTTACAAAGCCTTCGGATGCGCCCTGCGCAGACCAAACCTCTGCGCCGTTGATGTAAACAACGGGGTTTTCGCCGTAGCAGATATCCATAGAGAGTGCGGTGATCGCAGAAGGATCGGCTACCTCAATGTTCTTTAAGATCGCCGCTCTTACCACGCCGTTTAAGGCAACACGGGTGGCAGAATTTCTAAAGGGGGCTTTGCCGTTGTGATACCAAGCGGAAATATCAAAATCCTTGGCATACCAGCCCTCGGGCAGATTTTCATCTGTGTTGCTCCAACCGTAGGTCCAATTGCCGGAGCCCGTGGTGATCAGAGCGGTGGTCTGCGCGCCCGCGGGAATGACCATGGCGGCAAGGATGGATGCGATCATCAGTGCGCTGAGGATCAAAGACAGTGCTTTTTTCATGATAGTGGTTCCTTTCTTGTCTTAGTTTTCATTTATAAAGCCAAAAGCCAAAGCTCTTGTTTATGCGGGGAAAAGCATGCTCTGTGCACAGAAGGTGCCGTTGCGGTCCTTCCAAACAAAGAAGGTTCTCTTTGCGTGTGCTTTCGTAATGACGGCGTCTTCCAGTGCGGTGACGTTTTCGATGAGCAGATAGAAGCCGCCATCCTTCTCATAGGTATAAACGGCGATCTCGGCATCTGCAAGGTCGGAAGCCCAAAGGGTGATCAGCTCTAAGTCCGTGCCCTCAAGGGGTGCCTTCTCCGCCACGCTGACGATCCCCACCTTGGAAGCGTCCACCTGATACAGCAAGGTGTCCTTCACGGTCTTGCCCTTGCCGGTATAAGCGAAGCTTTCAAAGATGGCGCGGTCGATCGTATAGATCTTGCCGATGCTGTCAAAGGGATCTACCCCTTCCGACACGATCCTGCCACCGCTCTTTGAGAAGTCCACCTCGATGGGACTTTGCCCACTGCCGCCGCTCTTTTTATTCCATTTCAGCGTGCAGGTGCCGCTTGTCCAAGCACCGTCGCTATCGGCAAAGGGCAGGAAGCCCGACAGCCACAGGAAATAGCAATCGCCGATCTTTTTGGCAAAGGGCTGCACGTTTTTAAACATACTGCCGTTGCCATCCCAGGTGGTAAAGGGATAGAAAAGGGTTCCGTCAATGGAGATATGGATTTTACTCTCGTCCACCGCCTGCCAGCCGTCTGTCTGGTAGTCGGTAAAGATCAGCTCGTCGTAGATGTCCTTACTGATGGCATAAACCAGACCCAGCGTGTGGTGGTCCTCGGTTAAGAGCTTGATGGTATTTTGCGCACTCAGATCGTAAAGAGCGCAAAGCTTGTCGTCGCTCATGGTGCTTTCATAGGGTACGGTCACGGCAGGAACGGTCACATCGGTCAGTCCCTCTTCATTTCCGTTATCGGGATTATAGCCGCCCCAGCCCTTGCCGATCTTGACCTCTTCTTTTTGGAAGGCGGTGGTGTCCTGACCCTCAACCAGCTTGTACTCGTAAACAATGGCAGTGCTTGCCGTGGAGGTGATCTTGATACCCGCCATCAGCTCCGCGCCCGTCATTTGCTTCAGCGTTCCTTCCTTGTTATCGTAGTCCCAAACCTCATAAAGCGCCTTGGGATCAAGACCGCGGGGGCAAACGGTGAAGGTATCGTTCTTGCGGAAGTAGGTAATGAGCATACCAATGCCCTCTTCGGGACTGTCATACTGTAATGACATGGTCTTTTTAGAGGTACCTGCGTACTCGGAAAGGGGATAATAGTCATAGAAGAGATAGCCTGCAAAATGCTTCCACTGGGTCAGCGCACCCTTTAACAGTTCTGCCTGCGCTTCGGTGGACGCGCCTACGCCGATGCTGTTACCGATGTGGGAGCGCACGTCGTAGTCGTTATAGTCTGCAGAGGAGAAGCCCGTGCCCCAGTACATAAACCACATGGAGCTGCCGTAGGTCTGAAGCTGCGCGCTTTCAATATCTGCCCAATAGTCGGAGCGGGTGTGCATAAAGGAGTAGCGGATGGTGGAAAGGTCGTTTCTCATACCGCCGCTGGCGCAGGCGTCGATGTACATTTCGGGGTTTTCTTCAAGAATGCCCGCATAGACATCAAGATAGCCCTTGCAGTATTTGTTTTCGGTGTAGCCGATACGGGGAATGCCCAGCTCGTCCTGGCGTGTACGGTCAAGAGCGAGCCAATGGTTGTGGGGCCAGGTGTTGAAGTCTTGTCTGTATTGGTCGATCTCGTTTTCTTCAAACTGGGTGTTGAGCATATTGACCACCCACTCCACCACCTCGGGGTTGGAGTAGTCAAGGATCACGTAGCTGTAGCCGTCGGGGACGGAAGAATAGTCGGTCAGCGCCTTACCGTCTGCACCGGGGATGATCATGCCCTTCATTGCCTTAAGCGCCTCGGTGGTTTGGGTGCCCCAAGCAACTCTTTCGGGCTCATACCAAACGGCAAATTTCAGTCCCTCGTTGTGCACCAGCTTTGAAAGCTGGGCAATGCCCTGGGGATAGTCCTTCTTTACAGTAAACCAGTTGCCGGTGTGGTACCAGGTATGCCCTTCAGTATCGTACCAGCCGCCGTCGATGTTAAATTTGTCAATGTATTCCACAAGCCCTGTCTTGACATACAGCGAGATGGTTTTTTTATTGGAAAGGATGTTATACTGCTCGGGGCAAACGAGGACATTTGTTTCCTTCATCTTCTTGCCCTGCTCTCTGAACTGATTGCACCGGTAAAGCCAGCGTCTGTAAACATTCTGCCCGTTCATTCTGTCGCCCTTATAGAATAGCAGGACCATGCCGGGAAAATCAAGGCTCTCGCCCTTTTGCAAAACCACATTGACGGTATGCTGACCGGCTTTCATGCTCACGCCCGTATCAGAGGGGGTAAATTCCGCCTTCCAGTTGCCCTGCCAGTTTAAAATGGCAATGGTTCCGGTGTTCTGCTCCTTGTTTTCCACATTAAAATAAGGAATATAGGTGCCGGTGGGCTTGCCGTCGGTGACTTCAAAATATTTTTTGTTTTTCAGCTCGTAGGAAAGGGGCTCAAAGTCGGTGTAGGTGGTGGTGGCGCCTCTGGAGGCATGCAGGAAATGGGCGCCCTCCTTGCTTTCCACGGCATAGTCTGCCGAGAGCAGGTTGCTCACCTTCTTGGAGTTGCCCTCCCCTTCATTGTAAAGGGTCGCGGTATATTCCACCACAGGATAGCCTGTATAGGAAATAAGGGTCAGCTCCACCCGCAGGGATAACTCCTTGCAACGGTAGGTGATGGGCAGCTCGATGCTCTCGCAGGGCATTTCCTCTTCAAAATAGATCACCTGTCTTTTTTCGCCCACCGTCTTTTCCCAAGCGTAGCTGTCGGAGGACTTTCCCCCTGCCAGGAAGGTCACGGGCGGGGTGCTCTTGTCGGTGACATGCTCCTTTAACCACGCATCCATTGCCGCAGTGTCGGCGTATTTATTCACATAATCGGAAGAGCCGTACATACTGTCTTCTCCTTTCGAGGATTCACTTTGAAAGGGGCTCTGCGTTCCCTGCTGGAAGGAAGAGGCAGGCGGGGTGGGGGTAGTGGGGGAGGCTGCTCCTTCATCCGAGGTCGTTGCCGCTTTTTGGCAGGATGCCAGGGGCACGGCAAGGGTCGAAAGCAGGAGCAGTGCGGCTACTGCTTTTTTAAACGGTAAGCTGAAAGGTTTCATTGTTTTTTCTCCGTGTGCATCGTTTTTGAAAAGATCCCGCCGGGCAAAAAGCCTCTTGACAGAATTCTTTTCATATCATATAATAACATATATAAAACGACATTTCTACTCATTTTCGATCTCATTATATGAAAAATTGCACATACGGAGCCCTTATGAACGAATCAACAATTCCCCTTTATGCCTCCCAGCCTCTTTTGCCCCTTTCGGGCGTGCGCTTTGAGCTCTCCCATGCCAAGGAGTTTTTCAATCCCGGCAAGGATGTGGTAAACCCTCCCCACATTCACAACTGTGTGGAGCTCTTTTTAAACATCTCAAGCGACGCCTCTTTTCTTGTAAACAATCGGCTCTATCCCCTTCTTTACGGAGATGTAATCTTATCAAAGCCCAACGATATTCACGTCTGTCTTTTTAACAAAAGCTATACCCACGAGCATTTTTGCCTGTGGATCGACGAGGATGCCCCCGGCACCCTCTTCCCCTTCCTTCACGAGCAAAACAGCAGTGCCCTTTTCCGCTTTGAAGAGGAGCGGCGCCAGCAGCTCATCGACCTCTTTTTTGAGCTGCACCGTCTTTGTGAAAACGCGGGCAGTGTCCTTGAAAAAACAGCATGCATTTTAAAGATCCTCACTTTTTTTGAGCACCCCGCTGTCCCCCAGCGGCAGGAAACCCAAATGCCCGACACGCTCCAGCTGATCTTAGACGACATTCACGAAAATTTTGCCGAAATTCACCACGTCAATCAGCTCACCGACAAGTATTTCGTCAGCCACGCCACCTTGAGCCGCTGGTTTCGGGAGCATCTGCACACCTCCCCCAGAGAATACTTGGAGTCCAAAAAGCTGGCACACGCCGTCAAGCTGCTTTCAAACGGAGAAACGGTGACCGAGGCGTGCATGCAGGCGGGCTTTCCCTGCTGTTCCCATTTCATCGTGCTTTTCAAGAAGAAATTCGGTGAAACGCCCCTGAAATACAAAAAGCATGCGGGCACCCGCACGCCGTAATGCATTTTAAAAGCCCTTTGGGGCTTTGCCCCAAACCCCATTTAGGGGACTTTTTGTAAAAAGTCCCCTAAAAATCCTCAAAAACTTTGGAAGAATGGGCGGCTTGAAACCCGATTTTCTTTTTAAGAAGGGTTATCAACATACTAAAACGGGGTTGCGCCAAGTGTCTTGGCGCAACCCCGTTTTATGTTTATATAGGAATTCTCACAGTCCGTTTTCGTCCTGTACGGTTCTGGCACAAATGATATCCAGGTTGCCGTTTCTGCAGCGCAGATCATTTAAGAACGCCCGCTCCTGCTTTTCATCCTTCAAGGTGATGTCGTAAGTAAGCTGGAACATGGTGCCCATGTTGGTGGTCTTTACGCGGGTCAGCTCATGGGAAGAGGTGTACTTTTCAAAAAGGTCCTCAAACACATCGGTATAGTCCAGCGATTCGGGAATGGTGATACGCAGGGTCTTCTCGGACTTCTTGGTTTCCCCGATAGAGGTGGTGTTGAAAATGATGTTGACCACAGAGCAAAGGAGGGCGAAAATAGCGGCAATGATCAGCGCAGAGCTGTTTTCTCCCGCGCAGGAAAGCGCCACGCCCACGATCATGGACATAAACACATTGATGATCTCCTTTGCCGTGCCGGGGAAGGAACGGAAGCGCACCAGAGCAAAAACGCCTGCGATGGTGATGGAGGTGCCGATCTGGTTATTGATATTGACCATCATCATCACGGTCATGACCGAAACGGGCAGGGCAAAAAGCGTTAAAAGGAAGCCCTTGCTGTAACGGGGGTTTTTCACGGTGTAGGACAGCGCCATGGGTACGCCCAATACAAGGGCAATGGCGGCGCATACGAGAAATGCCTGCAGGTCCACAAGTGTCATTCCAAAAAGATTCAATTCCATAACGGTAATCGGCTAAGCCGTCCTTTCTATAATGTGTTCAATATATCTTGATTCAAGTCAATTCTTTAAGAGCAACAGTGCCGCCGCCTGCTCTGGACGGATCTCGCCGTCCGTCAGTGCCTTCCCATAGGCTCTTCCGTATTTGGAAAAGGAGGTGGGCATGATACCCAGATCATCAAACAGTGCAGAGAGCCACATAGGGGCAGCATCGGGGATCTTTACCTCCATGAGCACCTTGCCATCCAACTGCAGAGGCGTGCCGTACACCCCTTTGGTCAGATCCAGGTCGTGCAGGCGCCAGATGATGTTGCGGTCAAAGGTGATGCGCAGAACGCTGTCTGTGGGTGAAGCCAGCGAATAGCGCTCGTAGGAAATAAACATAGCAGGCGCAATGCCCTTATAATAGGAGAGGAAATAGGCGATCTCGTTGCCGATCTGTCCCGGTTGCGGACAGGGCTCCTGCCCTGCCAAAAAGGCATTGGCTTTGGCTAAGGGCACGTGGATGCGCCGCTTATACACCACTTTTTTATATTTCTTCTTGATCTCCACGAAAACCTTATCGTTTTCCCCGGGCACCCCGTAGGAGCGCACCCGCAGTTTTTCCTTGTAGACCGGCTTTTCAATGCTTCGGCGGATCAAGAGAAAATCGGGGGTATCGTAATAAATGTTGTTAATGAGGGACCTGGCATACTTGTCCTCCACCATACGCCCCTCCAAATTCTTTAAAAGAAGGGAATACTGCTCCTCGGTGATCAGATATTTTCGCTCGTATCTTTTAAAGGTAAACTGAAAAACAGCCACCGAACCCCTCCCTTCCCCATTGGATGCGGATGTATGTAACGCACATGTAAAAGCACTGTAAAAGCACCGTAAAGTCACTATAACACAGCAGTGTGAAAACTGCGTGAAAATAAATGATGCATTTGTGTTTGACAATACGCAAGTTTTGTGATATACTCAACTCATTATACGACAAGAAACAAAAAATGTCAAGAGATTTGAAGAATTAAGGACGGTTCTGTATGGAGAAAGAAAACAAGATCGAGCAGATCGAAAGCTTCAAGGTGGATCACCGCTATATCGTGCCGGGCGTGTATCTTTCAAGAAAAGACGGTGACGTGGACACTTATGATCTGCGCTTTAAAAAGCCCAATTGCGGCGACTATTTAAGCAATTTGGAAATGCACTCGGTGGAGCATCTTTTTGCCACCTATGTGCGCAACGCGGCGCCTGACAGCGTGGTGTATTTTGGACCCATGGGCTGTCGCACCGGCTTTTATCTGCTGGTACGCACCATGGAAAAAGAGGCGCTGAAGGCACTGATTAAAGAAACGCTTTTAAAAATCGTAAACGAAGCCGACGAGATGTTCGGACAGGACGAGATCCAGTGCGGAAACTACAGGGAGCTGTCGCTGGAGGCAGGCAAGGACTGCTGTAAAGAATACCTTGCCCTGTTAAATTTTGAAGAAATGGATTTTACATACCCCGTAAATTGAGAAAAGGAAGGAATAGAACAATGATTGGAATTATCGGCGCGATGGATTTGGAGATCGTACGCTTAAAGGAACAAATGACCGACAAAAAGGAAGAGCAGCTCTCGGGCGTGCACTTCACCAAGGGCAAGCTCTTTGGCAAGGATGCGGTGCTGGCGGTATGCGGCATCGGCAAGACCTTTGCCGCCCTTTGCGCGCAGACCCTCATTCTGCGCTACAACCCCGAGATTGTGATCAACGTGGGCGTTGCCGGCACGCTGTGCGACCGGCTTTCTATCGGAGATATGGCGATCGGCACTGCGGCTGTTTGCCATGACATGGACACCTCTCCCTTAGGTGACCCCGTGGGGCTCATTTCGGGGTTAGATATGGTGGAAATTCCCCTAAATGCCCAAATGAGAGAGACCTTTGAAGAGTGCTGTGAAGAGGAAGGCATTCACTATGTGTCGGGCGTGATCGCATCGGGCGACCAGTTTATTGACGACGGCAGCAAAAAGCAGTGGATCAGAGACACCTTTTGCGCCATTGCCTGCGAAATGGAGGGTCAAGCCATTGCCCAGGTGTGCTATGTAAACCGCAAGCCCTGCGCGATCCTTCGATCCATCTCCGACAGCGCCAACGGCACCGCCGCTGACTATATGCAGTTTAAGGAGCTGGCAGCTGAGCATTCCTCAAGAGTGCTGGCACGCTTCTTGAAGATCGAATAAGCAAGCATTTCCTTGGGGCTTTGCCCCAAACCCCATTTAGGGAACTTTTTGAAAAAAGTTCCCTAAAAACCCTCAAAAACTTTTGAAGAAGGGGCGGTTTGTACCCGGTTTTCTTTAAAAAAAGGGGATCAAGACGCTCGCGGCGCAAACCTTCATTTTGCGCCGGCATCAATGCGTTTTGTTTCTAAATTTCATAAACAAGCGCAGGCTTGAGCCTTCAAACTCAAGCCTGCGTTTTATTTGTTGTATTGCGGGAAAACTGTTACCCTTTATAAAAGGGTGAAGAGGGTGTCTCCTTCTGAGGATACCAGGTGCGCATGATGTCCCAGCGGTAAAGGATCCAGTCATAGATGAAGGCAACATGCTCGTCGTAAGAAGCAAGCAGAGAGGAAACCTGGGGAGAAACGTATTCGTGATACCCCACCCCGTAAATGTTCCAGCGCTCGTTGTTTGCATCGGCATAGGGCTTTAGTGCCATTGCCATTTTTTGCAGGTCCACCAGCAGGCTTGAAAGATCATCCTCCAAGGCGTTCATGCGTGCGCGCACCATTTCCACAAACCAAGGAAGATCATGCAGTGCTTCAAACCATTCGTTGCCGTAGCTTCCTGCCGAGATCAGTCCTTCCTCGTTGATGCCCGAGCTGTAGCTGCCCATGCAGAAGTCAAAGTCCCAAGGTGCGGTGAAATAGAGCCTTCCGCCCTTTTCCTTGCACATATAAAAGGAGGTGGCGCCCCAGTCGCAGTCCTTGCCCAGCTCCTCAATGATGAAGATATCCACCATGGAGTATAAGTCCACCAGCTTTTCGATCTCTTCCTTTTTGCCGCCCACAATGGCGTTGTGCACTTCGGTCATATACGCTTGAATAAAGGCACACTCTTCCTTTGTGGAATGGTCGCTTAAGATGTCAAATTCTCTCTTGTTGCTGTCATTTTCATGAAAGCCGGGAATATAAAAGTAGTCAAGACCCTCTTTTTTGGAGGAATCGTTTCCTGCACGAAAGTCCAACTCAATGAGATACCCCTTGTCGGGATCGGTGCCGCTGTCGTCAATATTCACCCGCTCGCTTGCCGCTTCCACCTTTTCCACGATCATGTAAATGCCTCTGTATTCTCCGTTGACATACAGATGCACCCATGCGCAGGAGGGCACGAAATTAAAGGTACCCATGCGCTGTGCCAGCGACCACATGACCCAATTTCGAAGCATGGTGATGTCATATTTGTTGGACTGCAGGATCCAGTCTTTATTCTTACCATCGCCGATGCCCAGCAGGTTAGCACTCTCGGAAAGCTTTAAGGTGTAGGAGTTTTTGGATGCGTAAGCGTCTGTTTGTGATACATAGTGCACCTCGCTTCTGGAGGAGGACCAGCGCACATCCCCAACCTCCTTGCCGATATAGGAGGTGCTCCAGGAGGAGTTGCCCCGTCCCTTGATCTGGGTTGCCATGGTGATGTTATGCTTTTCCTTATCCGCGCCCGAGATGGTGATGGAGGCGTTTTCATAGTTTTTGGATTTGATAGGATTTCCCGATTGGGTATTCACCTGCACCACGGGCACAGTGACCTTGAAGGGCACCTCCACCGGAATGAAGGTTGCCGTCAGCACCGTTTCCTCGCTGACCTTGTCGGTGGGACGGGTGCGGGCAGTACTGCCGTCACTCCAGCAAACAAACTGGTAGCCGTAAAGAGGCACGGCGGTGACCGTTTCGCTATACCCGCCGGGCACGATATACTGGGTCGCCTTGCCGTCAATGGTTCCGCCGATGGCAGGATCGCATTTATAGCTGATCTTAATACCCGTGGAAGGGTCCTTTGCGGGAGTGGGGTCGGGGATCACCGAGCCCTCGGGCAGCTCCCAATCACTGCCGTCAATGGAGGGGCTGTAGTTATTGGTGCCGTCGCTGTCCTTGTCGGTGGTGGTCTGCCCCGCAGGGGTGCAGGACGCCAGCGCGCCCAAAATAAAAATCAAAGCAAGAAGCAGGGAAAGTCCCTTTTTCATGATGGTATTCCTTTCTTGTTCCCGAAAAGCGTTCGGGAGGGGTTCTTTGGGGCACAAAGCGCCCGTATTGCCATTATACATGCAAAAGCATAAAAAGACAAGCGTCAGATAGAAACGATTTTTAAATTTCTTGTAAATTATGCGCTGTTTTTTTAAAAAAGCCCTTGACAAAGAGGGCGGAGGGGTGTATACTGAAAGCACAAACAATTGAACAACTGTTCAACTATAAAAAGGAGGCGCCATGGTCATACAACAAGAAGATATGCGAGAAAGCGAAGAAGAGCGTCTGGCAAGAGAGGAGCTACTGTACGAGCTGGCACAGCTTTACAAGGTCTTTGCCGATGAAACGCGCCTGAAAATTCTCAGCGCCCTCACCGAAGGGGAGCTGGGGGTAGGTGCCCTTGCAGAGCGCTTGGACATGAGCCTTTCGGCGGTGTCCCATTCCCTGCGCGTTTTAAAAAGCGCACGGCTGGTGCGCTGCCGCCGGGAAGGAAAGGCAGTATATTACGCCCTGTGCGACGATCATGTACGCATGATCTTGGAAATGGGCTTGGATCACGTGTCGGAATAACCAATACAAATACTTATTTTGGAGGAACGAAGATGAGACTGGTTTTGAAAATGGAGAATTTAGACTGCGCACACTGCGCACAGAAAATGGAAGACAAGATCGCAAAGCTACAGGGCGTGGAGTCGGTGTCCATCAGCTTTATGGCACAAAAAATGATCCTGCAGTATAGCGACGGGGCAGACAAGGAAGCCCTTCTTGCGCAGGTGCGCGCCGCCGTTTGCTCGGTTGACAAGCACTGCACCGTAAAATAAAGAGGGCTCTGTCATGACCAATACACAAAAAAGGCTCCTTGGGCGTATTCTGATAGCCGCCCTGCTCTTTTGCCTGGCGCTGGCGTTTAATCTGCTGGTCAAGCCCGCGTGGTATTGGGGGCTTGTCGCCATGCTCATCCCCTATCTCACGGTGGGCTATGACGTGCTGTGGGAGGCGCTTTGCAACATTGCCAAGGGCAAGGTCTTTGATGAAAACTTTTTAATGGCAGTGGCGTCCTTAGGAGCGCTGGTGCTTTGCGTGGTGGAGCAGAGTGCCCACGAAGCCCACGAGGCGGCGGTGATCATGCTCTTTTACCAGGTAGGGGAGTTGTTTCAGTCGGTGGCAGTGGGTAAATCGAGAAAATCCCTTTCCACCCTGCTTTCCATGATGCCCGAATACGCCAACGTGGAGCGGGACGGAAAAACACTGCAGGTAGATCCTGCTGAGGTTTGCGTAGGGGAGACCATCCTGATCTTTGAGGGGGAGCGGGTACCGCTGGACGGCGTGATCTTAGAGGGTTCCTCTTCGCTGAACACCGCGTCGCTGACGGGAGAAAGCTTACCCAAGGATGTAACGACAGGGGATGAGATCCTTTCGGGATGCATCAACGGCGGGGGGCTCTTGCGGGTAAGGGTCAGCAAGCCCTTTGAAGAGAGCACCGTTTCCAAGATCATGGAGCTGGTGGAAAACGCGGGGATGCACAAATCCAAAAGCGAGCGCTTCATTTCGTCCTTTGCACGAAAATACACCCCCATCGTCACCTTTGCCGCCCTTGCCGTGGCGCTTCTTCCCCCTGTCTTTTTGGGGATCGTCACGGGAGATTGGCACTTTGACACCACCTGGTATCCCTTTGTGCACGCGGCGCTGATGTTTTTGATCGTGTCCTGCCCTTGCGCACTGGTGATCTCGGTGCCCATGTCCTTTTTCGGGGGCATCGGCGGAGCCTCGGCAAAGGGCATTCTCATTAAGGGCTCGGGATATCTGGAAGCCCTTTCAAGCTGTAAAACGGTATGCTTTGACAAAACGGGCACCCTTACCAAGGGAGATTTCACCGTTAGCGCGGTGTGCCCTGCCAAGGATATTCAAAAAGAGGAGCTGCTCCTGCTGGCGGCAAGCGCCGAACAGTACAGCACCCATCCCTTGGCACTGGCGGTCTTGCAAGCAAACTCCGCTCCCCTTCTGCCCGTGCAAGAGCCTACGGCGCTTCCCGGAAAGGGCGTTCGGGTACGTCTTCACGCAGACACGATCTTTGTGGGCAACCGTCTGCTCATGGAGGAGCAGGGCATTGACCCCGAAGTACTTGAAAACGGGGCGGGCTCTGCACTGTATGTGGCGAAAAATGATCGGTATTTGGGTGCACTTTTTGTCAGTGACACCGTCAAGGAAGACTCCGCCCAAGCCATCAAGGATCTGCGGGCAATGGGCATTTCCACAGTGATGCTCACAGGAGACCGCAGGGAAAATGCCCAAAGGACCGCAACCGAGCTGGGCATTGACCGTTATGAAGCCGCGCTTTTGCCCGAAGGGAAGGTAAACGCAGTAAAAGAACTGCTGAGCGAAAAAAAGCAGGGCGAAACGGTGGCATTTGCGGGCGACGGCATCAACGATGCGCCGGTGCTTGCCCTTTGCGACGTGGGCATCGCCATGGGGGCGCTGGGGTCGGATGCCGCTATTGAAGCGGCAGACGTGGTGCTGATGAACGACCGCCCCGGGGACTTGGTCAGCGCCCTGCGCATTTCCAAAAAGACCATGGGCATCGTGCGGCAAAATATCGTGCTTGCCATCGGCGTAAAGGTGGCAGTAATGCTTTTGCTTCTGCTCATGTCGGTCATTCCCGCCCTTTCCATGCTCACCGCCTTTGCGGGAACCTTTGCGGTTTTTGCAGACGTGGGGGTATCGGTGTTGGCGATTCTGAACGCAATGCGCGCAATGAAAATATAAAAGAGGTTGCATCAACCACAGAAAGTGTGTTGATGCAACCCTTTTTTATTATGGAAATTATGGAAACTGCCGCGCAAAAGGCTTTATAAAACATAACTGCCGCACCTTTCGGTGCGGCAAGTCACGTTTTGCATTAGATTATTCTGCAGGTGCGAAGTCTTCGTCCTTCAGCAGCAGCATCAGAATGCCACCGATCAGGTTGCAGAAGATCAGGTTCAGAACTGCCATAACGGTCAGATCCTTCTTGCAAGTAGCCTTCTTCATCTTGTTCAGAGCCAGGATGCCCACGATGGGAGCTACGATGGTCCAGAAGTTTACAACGATACCGATGATAGTAAACACTTTAGCAGCTGTCTTCATTTTGAATTCTCCTTATAAGTATAGATTTGTCGAAAAAACTGATGTTTTTTCTGCCCATAGAATAGCACAAAGTCAACTCTTTGTCAAGTGTTTTTTAAGAATTTGTTAAAAACAGATAAAAAGTCGAAAAAAATTCCCGTGTTTTTCCAAAGAAAAAGGAGCACTTTACGGCAAAGCACCCCTTTTTTACCGATTATCTCCTGCTCTTGCTTCTGGGATTGATATATTCCCGCCAGTCAAGATCACCTCTGTCCAGCGCCATCACCAGCACCTCTGCCGTTGCAATATTGGTAGCAACGGGGATGTTGTAAAGATCACATACCCGCAACAGGTCAATAGCATGCACATCCGCAAGAGATGCGGGAGAGGTGTCTCTGAAAAACAGCACCAGATCAATTTCATTGTAGCAAATTCTGGAAGAAACCTGCTCCATACCGCCAAGACTGCCCGCCAGCAGGCTCTCAAGCTTGAGTCCTGTGGCTTCGGAAACGTATTTAGCGGTTTTGCCGGTGGCACACAAACGGTGCTTGGACAACACTCCGCAATAGGCGATACAGAATTCTACCATCAATTCCTTTTTCTTATCGTCTGCAATCAGCGCAATCTCCATCTTGTCGATCCTTTCTGTTTTTCATTTCCCGATTTTCCTGCGTTATAAGCTTCTGCGAAGCGCTTTTCCATTTGAAAGAGAGGAAAACAGCAAGCTCCACTCCCCTTGCAGGCGCGCGGCAATGCCGCCAAATACCTGCTCCTTTTTATTTAAAACATACTCACCCAGCCTGCCGTCCTCGCAGGACCGCATCAGGTCATAGTCCTCGGGCACGATGCCCGCCAGCATCAAGCGGGTTTGGTCGATCATCTCCTGCACCCGCAGACGTCCCGTGCTGTAGGAATGCAGATCCGAGAGATCAAAACGACAAAGCAACAGCTTTGCCTCTGCCCCTGCCGCGAAAAGCTGCTGTGAAAGGCTCTGTGCATGCAACAATGACGAGGGATTTTGTGTACATACCACCAAAATCTCCGATGCCAGCTTGGCAAGCGCCTGCGCGCTTATCAGATTGGAAGCATCCACGATCACCCGATCAAAACCGCCCTCTTCCAATTGCTTTTGCAAAAAGGTCTGCAAAAAGGAGAACGACAGCTCCTCCATGGGCGCAAAGCAAAGGAACAGTCCCTCGTTTTTCTCAACGGGCAGGAGCACATCCTGCTCCCTTCTTCCCTTTTCGTGATCCGCCAGGGTAAAGAGCACCCGATCCTGCACGCCAAAATATAATCCTTGAGCATAGCCCCTGCAGTCAAGCTCCACAAGCAACACCCGCAAGCCTTTTTTGCAAAGCGCCGCGGCAAGCGCGCCCGCCGAAGCGGAGCATCCTTCTCCGCCCTTTCCTGCGCAAAGAGCGATCACCTTTTGCCCTTCCATATCCAAGCCTCCGCTTTAAAGCCCAAGCCGTTCTTCTTCGACCCCCTAAAGCGGTCCGCACGCTTGAAGCGTCTACACGGCTTATGATATCAAATTTCACTGCGTTTGTCAAGATATTTTATATCTTTCTCTCAAAAACCATTTCCGTTTTTCAAAATCGTTTAGGCACTGTATACAAAAACAAGACCGCGTTTTTGTATCATTTTCACAAAAATTCGAAAGTCAGCCTATTTTCGGGTCAAATCCTCATCAAACATCCGCTTTTTCCCTTGACTTTTTTTCATAAAAAAGGTATACTCATGGTAGCAAAGAACGGCTTTGCTCTATAGTGCCGTCCACCAAACAGAAAGGAATCCATTATGAAAAAACTTTTGTCTGTCATGCTTGTGCTCCTTGCCCTGCTTTCTATGCTGGCATCGTGCACAAACACCACCACGACCGAGCCCGAAGAAGTACCTTCTTCCCCCTCCGAGATCGTAACCCCTTCCCCCACCCCCTCTTTAGCACCTGCAACCTCCCCGCAGGCTACACCCACCCCAGTTGAGCCCTCTCCCGAGCCCACACCCACGCCTACCCCCTCCGAAAAAGAGGAGGGTGCGCCCATGACCGAAGAGGAGCTGGGCGTATTGCCTGTAGGTCAGTATACCGTAACGCCCGTGGGCACCGAGACCCCCATCAGCTACGCCAATGAAGAAAAGGATTACACCGTCAATGTGGCATCCGGCGTGGGCGGGGCACTCAATGAGCTGACCATCGTTTACCAGACCCACAAAAAAGATCCCTATTATCTGGTATTTGCAGGCAGTGACAGCATGCACGTGCTGGCAACCCCCGATAGCTTTGCGGCAAACGATGGCGATGAGATCATCTTCCGCGGCAAGCAGTATACCAGCGGTAAGACCACCTATTTTGACGACAAAAGAGAAACCCTGCAGTGGAGAATAGAAGAAAACGAGGACGGCTCTTACACCTTTGTGATGAACAAAAACACCGCCCTTTGCCTGTCCTTGAAGGACGGCAAGCTGGTTCTTGAAAAGAGAGCGGAAGCCACCGGTATCACCTCCTTCAATCTGAACATGGTGAAGCGCGGCGGCGGCGACGCCTTCATTCAGTACATCAGTGACGAAGGAAACGTGGTTATCCGTCTGAACACCGACATCAAGACCCGCGCCAAGGTCACCGACGAAATGCTGCAGACCTGGGCAAACAATCTGGACGATGCTTATAACCACTACATCGACTTAACCAGCTACGTGGCTTACGAGAGCATCGTAGTGAAGGCTTACGAGCCCTCTCCCCACATCGGCTACGTGTGGAATTCCACCGAGCACTACAACGTTATCACCATTGAAGAAACCTTTATGGCAAGAGACCTTAATAAAATGGCGGTACGTTGGAGAAAATCCAAGGTGCAAGACTGGAACTTCTGTGCACTGCACGAGATGGGCCACATGTTCGACAACCAGCAGCCCTGGTATTTTGAAGCGGAAATGATGACCGACTTAAAGGTTGCGTACGTTCTGCAGGCAAGCGGCGGCTGTGCCGCGCCCTCGGAATACGGCGCAGGCAGCTTCTTCTATGCTGACGGCGTAGAAGGACACGCACAGATCGAGGAATGCTACGAGGGACTTGCTGCAGGAAAGAAGCCCATCGGACAAAGCCTTGAATACGGTGCTTACGGCGCGGCGCAGAAGTTCGTTGAGATCCAGCGTCAGATCGACGACGCCAACTGGACAGTCTTCAAGCAAGCATACGCTGAGCTTTATAAAGAAGGACGCACCACCTACAAAAACTACGAGCGCTTTGAAAACTTCGTTGCAAAGCTCTCCAAATTCTCCGAAAAGGATGTCAGAGCCCTGTTTACCGATGAAGAATGGAACGTCTTCATGAAAAAATACGGCGCTCCCGATGCCCAATAATCACGGCAATACCATCAGAATCTGCAAGGCGGGCGGACACCCCGTCCGCCTTGTGTAAAAAATGCGTAAAAAAACAATGAAAGGACTAATCATCATGACAAAACGCTTGACCGCACTGCTGCTGATCCTGCTCTTGGCGCTCAGTGCCGCCGCAGGATGCACGCCCAAAACCACCACCGAGCAACCCGATAACGCTACCCCCTCGCCCACACCCTCCGTGGAGCAGAGCGTACCCTCCTCCTCTGCCGGCGATGAGATCGTGCAGGAAGAGGTAAAGATCCCCTTTGGTCTTTACAGAATCACCTCCACTGATGGCAAGGTGCTCAGCTACGGCATCAAAACCAACAAGATCAATTATACCGCTACCGACTACCAGGAGCGTTGCTGGACCGTTGAATCCTTCCGCGCCGCCGACGGCACACTGGGCTACACCCTATACGCAGGCGACCTGCCCAAGAGCGCACTGACCTTAGAGCGCCTTTTACCCGGCGGAACCTCCAAGATCCAGCCTGCTTCTGCCGTGAATCCCGACAGCAAGCAGAAATTCATGGTAGAAGAAGCAGGTGACGGCACCTTTATTTTAAGAAGCTTCACCAACCCCAAGTTTGCTCTTTCCAGCGGCACCGACTCTCCCACACTGGTTGCCTATGAAGAGGGCGGCGAGAACATCAAATGGAAGTTTGAAGCGCTGACCGAGGGCTGTGATCGCTACGTGGAATGGAGAAGCGAGGGCGGCATCTTCACCGTTCGTATGGGTCCCGATATTCTGCAAAGAGCAAAGATCTCCAGCGAGCGTATGCAGGAATGGGCAAATGACATGGAAAAGACCTATTATTCCTACATCGAGCTCACCGGCTTCATCCCCTATCAGCACATCATCTTCAAGGCATACGAGTCAGAGGAATACCCCGGATACGTCATGGGTGACTACATGGTCATCTCTGCAGATATGGTTTTCATGTACGACGACATTGCCAAGATGGCACTGCGCGAAAAGAAGTGCAACGTGCGTGACTACAACTTCCTCATGCTCCACGAGCTGGGACACATGTTTGACATGGGCATGCAGTGGAAGTTTGAGGGCGAGGCAATGACCGATATCAAGATCGGCTACGTGCTTTACGACAACCCCGAAGCGGTTGCCGCTCCCTCGGGCTACAACTACCAGAATTATTTCAACTCCGAATCACTGATCGAATGCTATAACGACTGTGCGGGACACAAGAAGATGAACGGAAAATACGACATCTTCCGCACCGCGGCGATCTTCAATGAATTCGGTGTGATGGACAACTGGGAATCCATGAAAAAGACCTACCACTGGTTCGTGGAATCGGGCTTCAAAGCAAAGGATGCCACCGAAATGCTTGAAAAGTACGTGGAAAAGCTGTCTGAATACTCGGGCAAGGATATCCGCAGTATGATCAACGACAAGGAATGGGAGACCCTGGTTGCAAGAACCAAGGGCGATGAATGATCCCCCAAAAGCAAAAAAATGAAAGGCGGTGCGCAACAGCGCACCGCCTCAGTTTGTCAATAAAGCTATTTAGGGCTTTGCCCCAAACCCCATTTAGGTGGACCAAGGTCCCCTAAAAACCTTCAAAAACTTTGGAAGAAGGGTGGTTTAAAACCCGGTTTTCTTTTAAAGAAGCGTTTATCGACACGCCAAGAGGAGGTGCACAAAGCGCACCTCCTCTTTTTTTTTGCAATTTTATTTCACATCCACCTCAAAGCGGTGGGCACAGCGGATACATTTCACGGTGTGATGCCCGGGACGGCGGGGCAGGCGCAGGACCGATTTGCAGTTGGGGCAGGTTTTGTAAATGTGGGTCTTGCGGTCCTTAAACATGGCACGGCGCAGTTTAAAAAAGCCCACGATGCGGTTTTTTACCGCCAAAAATTTTCTATTCTCGCCCATGCGCACATAGATCTTTTTGGAAAACATTCTGTAAAGCGCCCAAATAACTGCCGCCCATTCCAAAAGATTGAAAGGAAGCGCCAGCCACCAAAGCCCGAAGAGTGTACATAACGACCCTAAAAGCATCAACGCCAGCGCCGCAAAAATTAAAAAGCGGTTGAGATCGTCACTGCCGTAGCGTCCTTGCATAAAGCGTCTTAGTTTCTCTATAAATTTCATTTGTTTCTCTCTGCCGAAAGGCATTTCTTTCGCTTTTTCGTTGATCGGCGTGCAGAACGGGGAGAATATAATGGAGGAAAACACTTGCCCGTCCTGCACGAAGGGGCATCTTCATTTTGAACCGATCTGCATATACTATAACACAGCCAAATGAATTCTTTATGAATTCCGCAAAACTTTTTAATTCTTTTTTGTCATCTGAGGGAAAAATTCCCGCTCTGCTTTTTTTGCATAAGGGGCTCTTATATAGGTCAATACTCCTTTTGCAGGATCAAAGGCAAAGGAGCGGAAAATGTATTTTTCAAAAGTAGAAGTAAGCGGGGTAAACACCGCCAAACTCAAGGTTTTAAGCGCGGCAGAAATGGAGGTTCTTTTAAAGAAAGCGCACGAGGGAAGCACCGAAGCACGGCAAACGCTCATTGACGGCAACCTGCGCCTGGTGCTGTCCATCATTCAGCGCTTTGCGGGAAGAGGGGAAAATATGGACGATCTCTTTCAAGTGGGGTGCATCGGACTGATCAAAGCCGTGGACAATTTTAACACCGAGCTGGACGTAAAATTTTCAACCTACGCCGTACCCATGATCATCGGAGAGGTGCGGCGGTATTTGCGGGACAACAATTCCATCCGCGTTTCAAGATCGACCCGCGACCTTGCCTACCGCGCACTGCAGGCAAGGGAAAAATTAAATCTGACCCTTCAGCGAGAAGCGCGCATCGAAGAGATCACCGAGCTGCTCAACAAGGAGCATCCCGATGAAAAAAAGACCAAGGAGGAGGTATGCGCCGCACTGGACGCCATCGTGGCACCGGTTTCCCTATTTGAGCCCATTTACAATGACGCCTCCTCGGGGGATTCGGTCTATCTGATGGATCAGCTCAGCGACCCCGAAAACTGCGACGAGCATTGGCTGGAATCCATCGCCTTAAAGGAAGCCCTTTCCCACCTTTCGGGCAGAGAAAAAAAGATCATCTCCCTGCGCTTTTACGGTGGAAAAACACAAATGGAGATTGCCTCGGAGATCGGCATTTCCCAAGCGCAGGTCTCGCGGCTTGAAAAGAACGCTCTTGAAAAGATCCGAAAATACTTTTAGATCGTCCCCTTTTTGCGAAAAAACGCCCTTTTTTCATCAAAACACAAAAGAAAGGGCGTTTTTTGCAGTGTTTTTCAACGCGATTTTCGCAAATACTCTTGAAATTACGGGAAATATGTGGTATACTGCTTCGGTAAAGGTAATTGTATGTCTTTGAAAAAGAGAATTCGGAGGTACTTATGTACGAACAGATCGTTGCCGTTTTGGCAAATCAGTTGCAGATCGACCCCGCTAAAATTTCAGAAAACACCGACATCGTAGAGGACTTGGGCGCAGATTCTCTGGACATCGTTGAAATTTTGATGGAAATGGAGCAGACCTTCTCCCTGTCCATCCCCGACGAAGAGATCGTCAAATTCAGAACCCCCAAGGATATCCTCACCTATGTGGAGGAGCACGCCGACAAGGCTTGATCTGCGAAAGAAAAATGACGGAGTGTCCCCTTGGGAGACACTCCGTCAAGAAGTTTCTCCCAAATTTTTACATAAAAATTGACGCTTTCAATTTGAAAGTGCCGTAATGGGTTACATACTTTACATTTACACCTATCTTAAAGACAAAAAGTGATATTGTGAGATAGGTCTCACAGTGATATTTTGCCTTGCGGCAAAGTGATATTGAAACTGTAGTTTCAGTGATATTATATTCGCCCTTAAAACTCGCGGAGCGAATATAACTTGGGCAAAGCCCAAATATAACTGCGAAGCAATATAACTCGCCTTTAGGCGAATATAACTGAGGCACACTTCCTTATGGAGTGTGCCTCTTGGCACTCCTTCTTTTTTTGCATAAAAACAGACAGAAAGGATACTTTTTAAAGTAAGGATCACAAAAATGGTTGATTTATTGGAGCTTCACAAATATTTTTTATCCTCTCACTTAAAGGAAGGGGGCGTTGCGGCGGATTTCACCATGGGAAACGGCAACGACACCCTGTGGCTTTCAAGACAAGTGGGAGAAAGCGGGCATGTTTACGCCTTTGACGTGCAGGCACAGGCGCTGAAAAACACCGCAAAGCGTCTGCGGGAGGAAAACGCGCCCAAAAACTGCACGCTGATCTTAGACTCTCACAGCAATTTAAAAACCTACATCAAGCGCCCCCTTTGCGCAGGTATGTTCAATTTGGGGTATCTGCCGGGAAGCAACAAAGTGCGCACCACCCGCCGTCCCACCACCAAAAAGGCGGTGTGCGACGCCATTGACATGCTTGCCCCCGGGGGAGGACTGCTGATCGCCGTCTATCCCGGACACGAGGAGGGCTTTCTTGAAGGAGAGATGCTCCGCGCCACCCTTAGCGAATACAGCCGCTTCCGCTACAGCGTTTCGGAATTTCACATCATCAACTCCCCCACCTCTCCCTTTTTCTTCTTAGTGGAAAAGAGCGAGCGCACCGAGTTTAAGGAGCCCGGTGCAAAGGTTAACGCAAGCGCTCAGAAAAAAGGATAAAACCGCCCAAAAAGGAGTCCTTATGAAAAAAATCCTATTGCTTGACAAAGAGACCCTGGGAGAAGGCGTGGATCTCTCGCCCTT
>JAFTMP010000064.1 GCA_017452335.1 Clostridia bacterium | reverse complement strand
GATGAAGTTGCAAGGATGATCAAGGCTCACTTTGCAATCGGGGAGTAATTTGCAAAAAAGGAGTACACCATGACAGACGAAATCATCAATCTGCTTCCCTCAAAGAGCTTAAAAGAAAAAATCGCCGCGTGCGGTTATGTGTTCTCCCGCGGGGAGCTTTTGCACATTCTCTATAAATACGCCCCTTCCTTTCATGAGATGCTGTCACTGCTCTCCCGCTTTGCGTCAAGCGACAGCGACGAGTTTTCCAAACTGGCACTGCTCTATAAGGAGAAAGAGGAAAAGAATTTCAAGCGTTTTGTTGAAGAATCAGAGGGCTTTCTTTATGAGGTACACATCCAAGAACCCAACGCAGGAGAAGAGTGCTATCTATGCACGAACTATCCGGCAGCTTTAAAATGCATTGACCGTTTTCATGAAGAATACGGGCACACAGAATGTACCCGATATCGCATCGTGAAGCGCAAGGTATTCACGGGTGATCCCTGCCGTGAATTCGGAGAGGATGCCTTGGGCGAATGTGTGTTGGGACAAAACAAAACACTGCTCACCGTTAATCTTTACGATGAGGGCAGCGACTGTACCAACCATTTCAACTGCGAAGAATGCGAAAAGCTATGCACTTATCGAGGATTTCCCGTCTTTTACCCCAGTTTTGTGCCCGACTGCGGAGCAGTTCGGTATGTTGATTATAACGAAAAGGAACGCTTTGGCATCAACCTTTTTCTTGACAGTGAAAGCAATCCCGCAGATAAGTTATACATTATCCCCTTAGATTCGCTCTACCTGTATTATAAAGACTTTGAAAATGCCCACTATGACCATCAGCACATTGATCCGCCTCTTGTGGAAAACATCTCGGAAGAGGAGCTTGATGAGCAACTGTGCACCGCTTATCGGGCATACCGTGCCTATTGGCAACCCTACTGGCAAGCCTATTTGCAGGAAGAAACCAATAAAACCACATAAAAAGAACGCCCAACCGCAGGAATCCTCCCGCGGTTGGGTCATTTTTATCTGTTGGGCGCCCATGGATGGGCACGTGTGGCTACTTATTTTTTTCATTTCTGTCAACAAGAAGATTGCAAACCGCCATCAGCACGGGAAAGAGCACGCCGCCCACGGCATAAACAATCCAGGTCAAATGCCATGCGCCCGAAAGGAAGCTCCAAAGCAGATACACTGCGGTAAGCACACCCCAATACATGAAGCCCACCGTTTCCTTGATACCGCTCTTCTTTTTCTCCTTTAAGGTGTAGTCGCCCTGCTTTAAAAGCTTTTGCGCGGCGGCATTTCTCACGCCCACCAAAATGAAGCAAAAGACCCCTAACCCCGCGATCAGAAGCGCCACTACAAGCATCGCCATCGTCAAAAAAGCATTTTCGGTAAATGAAGCAGCAAGAAAAGGAATGGGGGCAAGGATGCAGATGCACGTGCCAAGGATGTTGCCCTTCACGTAGCGGCTTCTGTATCCCTCTTGATAGGAAAGCACCTCTCTTTTCGCATCGGGATCAAGATCGAAGGGCTCGCTTTTGTCAAGAAATTCATAGGGCGCACTCTGAAAGCCGCAGTAGATATAAAGGGGAACCGCCGTCAAAACAACCAGAAAGAGCGACACCAGCCCGATCGCCCCCGCAAGATTATCCGAGATGCCCCATAAGGATGCTTCCGACGCCGCCGACAGCAGTAAAAGCACCGAGGGGGACAGGATGCACAAAAGTGTGGCAAGGGCAATGCGCCACGACGCTTTTTTGCGCAGTGCCAAATAGTCCTGCGCCTCTCTGAGCGTCACTCTGCGACAGGAGGGCATCTCTTCCTCCCGAGGGCTCTCGGCAGGCGCCTTCTCACTTTGCTCGTCCTTTAATAAATAGTCTGTAGTCACCGAAAACAGATCGGAAAGAAGCAGGATCTTTTCAAGATCGGGCACGCTCTGTCCCGACTCCCATTTGGAAACCGCCTGACGGGAAACGCCCGTCTTGTCCGCAAGCTCTTCTTGCGACCAGCCCTTCATTTTGCGCTGCTGTTGAATCTTGTCGGCTAAAGTCATAAAATCACCTCGTTTGAAATGCCAAGGGGTCTCCCCCTCTCTACCGCTACTATAGCATATTTTTTGGCATTTTGCAACCAACTGCGGGCTGTCAATCTGTCAACCGACGGTTGCATAGCGGTTTTTTTCTAAAAAAATGGCTTTTTTCGTCTGCAGGCGCTAAAAAAGATCTGCAGGAAAGTACTCCCGCAGATCTTTGATGCATCTTATTTACGTTATGCATACCAGGCGGGTCCCGCATAGGAGTCCCACGTGATCTCGACCTCTTCAAATTGGAAATAGATGTCCACAACATCGTGCCTTGCACATTCGTTGCCCGTAAGCACATAACCGGGGTCATGTGCACCCAAACAATTCACCCAAAAGGTTCCTTTCAAATGTGCCGAAAACAGAGCCTCCGCTTCCCTTCCCTCATAGACTTCATTGGGGATATGCGACCACTCTCCGTTAGGATATATAATCTGCGCAGCCTCTTTTTCAACCCTCAAAAGCCGAAAGCCCCGAAAAAGGATCTTTGCCCCGTCAAGCTCCATATCGGTGTCGTACCCCTCTATAACGTCTTTGTGTACGTTTAACATCCGTACGTCCATCTTCAAAAGGTCGCCTTCGAAAACGCAAGAGGTAAATTTGCTGTCATGAAACTCAAAATCCTCAAGTCGGTTGCTGTAATTATTCATCTTTTCCTCCTTTTGATATATCGTTCCGTTCATCTACTGCGCCGCATAGTGCATCCACAGTTTTTTGAGCGAGTGCCCGGTCTTCTCGATGGTGTCAAGATCATATCCGAGGTAAGCAAGTGAGGACCAACGCTTTGCCTTTTCGGTAAAGCCCCTCAGCTCAAGACTCTTATACCCTCGATAGAATTGATGCT
>JAFTMP010000063.1 GCA_017452335.1 Clostridia bacterium | reverse complement strand
AACAATCCGGAAAAATGCTTGCTACCATCGCATCTTACGGTATTGATGAAGAGCTTCTGCGCTTTGCATGCGAGAAATTTGGAATGTGCGTAGGCAAATGGCTCTATTTGGTAGACGCCGCAGATGACTACAAGGACGACATAAAACAAAAGCGCTTTAATCCATTCAAAACCGGCGGACTTCAAGTTCAGACACTTCAATGCGCACTGGATGCCCTGTGTAATGATGCAGATTTGCTGTTTTCAAAAATTCCCGTTTACGATCCGGGCTATCGGGCAATTATAACCAATACCCTTTTTCATGGAATGAACACCACTGCCCAAAATGCCCTTGCAAAGAATGAACAGTCCGAAAAGAAAGGACATACAGAATGAATGATCCCTACAAGGTTCTTGGAATTTCACGGGACGCTACCGATGAGGAAGTAAAAAAAGCCTACCGTGAAATGGCAAGAAAATACCACCCCGACAACTATATAAACTCTCCCATGAGCGATCTGGCTGAAGAAAAAATGAAAGAGATCAACCAAGCTTACGAAGAGATCCAAAAGTCAAGAAGCAATCCTTCAAAAGGACGGGACACCGGATATGAGGGTGAATACGATGCGCGTGCCACGTACGATCAGATCAGACGACTGATCAACGAGGGCCTCATTGACCGCGCAAGCTCTATGCTGGATATTTTTGCGCTTTCCGATCGAGGGGCTGAGTGGAATTTCTTAAAAGGCTGTGTTCTTTTGAGAAAGGGCTTTTATTATGATGCCCAGAAGTATTTTGAAACTGCCTGCTATCTGGATCCCTCTAACGCAGAATACCGACAAGCGCTCAACAGCATCCGCTACGCACGAACCGACCATACTGCCAGAAACGAGCAAAGCTCCGCAAGCACGATTGAAGGTTGTCTGTCCTGTTGCAGGACACTGCTTTGCTTGAACTGTTGTTGCAGTTGTTTGGGCGGCGATCTATTTAGGTGTTGCTAAAAAATGCGAAACTCTTTTGGTAAAAGCGCGGCAATGGCGGCGCGCGGCGGGGTATTTTCTGCTCTGATCGTGCTGGTTCTCCTGCTGGCATACCCCTTTGAAGTGCTTGATCTCACTCTTGCGGCAATCGCCGCGATCTTGATTTGGATCATTCGCTTGGAATACGGAAACACCATGGCTGTAAGCGTATTTATAACCAGTTCTGTGTTGTCAATTTTGCTCATGCCGGGAAACACCGGCTCGGTATTCTATGCCCTTATCATGGGTTGGTATCCGCTCATGAAGGTCTTTTTGGAAAAAAAGATCAAAAATAAGGGGCTTTCACTGCTCGTAAAGCTGGCAACGGTTACTTTGGCATTTGGCATTTCAATTTTTCTGTTTTTCAATCTCTTTGTAGGCGATATGGATTTTTCCACGCTCACTGCTGAAATTCCAGATCTGCTTGAGCAGGAACACGTTGCCCTTTTTGGCGCATTTTTGAATCAAAAGCTGCTGTTTGGATTAAACGCAATACAGTGGATGATGATTACGCTTTATCTGCTGTTCGCTCCCATTTTTGCATTGCTCTTCGATCTGCTATTAAATCGGTTTATACCCTTTTACGCGCTAAGGCTGCGCCCTATGCTGATCAAAGCAGGCATCATCAAAAAAGGATATAAGTAATTTTTACTTATACATATATTTATTTTTCTAAAAAAGAAAGGATTTTTTTAACATCATGGACATTCCCTTACTATTGGCAATGGCAGGACTTCTCGTGCTTTCCGGCTACTTTTCTGCCTCAGAAACGGCCTTCTCTACAATGAACCGCACCAAGATCAAGACCTTGGCGCAGGAGAAGAACAAGAGTGCCAAAATTGCAGTCAGACTGACCGAAAACTACGGAAAATTGATTTCCACCATTCTGGTAGGCAACAACATTGTTAACATTTCGCTATCCTCAATTGGTACGATATTCTTTTTGAATATGATCTCCAACGAGTCCCTTGCAACATTCACCTCCACCGCGGTGGTTACTGTTGCAGTACTGATCTTCGGTGAAATCTCGCCTAAGACCCTGGCAAAAGAGTCTCCCGAAAAGTTCGCACTTTTTTCCGCTCCTATTATGAACATCATCTATACCGTCTTCACGCCCGTAAACTTTTTGTTCAATGCATGGAACAAAATGCTTTTGAAGGTCTTTAAGGTCAAGAATGAAACGACCGTCACAGAAGATGATCTGCTGACCATTGTAGACGAGGCGGAAACTGTGGGCGGCATTGATGAAGAAGAGAGCAAGATCATTCGCTCTGCTATTGAATTCAATGACTTGGATGTACACGATGTGCTGACACCCCGTGTGGATGTGGTCGCTGTCAGCGTGGATGCCAGTGTGGAGGAGATCCATTCTGCATTCAGAAAAAGCGGTTTTTCCCGTATCCCCGTTTATAAAGATACAATTGACAACATTTTGGGCGTCATCAATCAAAAGGATTTCTATGAACACGTGATGCTTAACCATCGCAAGGTAAAAACCATCATTGCTCCCGCTAAAATGGTTACGCCCTTTATGAAAATTTCAGACTTGATGAAGCTGCTTCAAAGATGTAAATCACACATGGCGATCGTTATTGACGAATACGGCGGTACACAAGGTATTGTGACCCTTGAAGATATCATCGAGGAGTTGGTTGGCGAGATCTGGGATGAGCATGATGAAGTAACCGAAGAGGTCGTTCCGATCAGCGAAAACACCTATGAGATCAGCGGTGCACTTTCTACTCAAAAGCTTTTCAGTCTTCTTGATGTTGCCGCTGACGATGACGAAGATATTCCCTCCACCGTTGCGGGATTGTTGATGAAGGAAAGCGAATCCATTCCTGCAGAAGAGGATCGGATCGTTTACCAAAACTTGATCTTCCGTGTTTTGAAGACTGAAAACTCCCGCATTGAGCGTGTGGAAGTAGTCATTGAACCCAAAACCGACGAGGATGAAGAAGAAAATTGATCAAACCCACGCGGGTGTCTCAAAATTCTATTTTGAGACACCCTTTTTCTTATTTACAAAGCCTTCAAAAAGTGATATAATGACAGCAAAGAAAACTTCTCTTGGGAGATTTTTATGAAAAGCTACAATTTGTATTTTCTCAGTCAACTGGAAGATGATCGGTTATTTGGCCAAACAGAAGCTGTGTTGGCAGGAAGACAGCTTCCGTTAACCATTAAAAACCATGAACGGCGCAGCGTAAAAGGACTGGTGGATCTTCTTTTTCCTCTTTGCCCTTCGCCCGAGTATTTTGACGGTTTTGCCTTCTCCTATACCATTCCTCACATCGGCAAGGAATTTGATCTGCTGAAAATTACTGATTTGGGTGTTTTGAATATCGAACTCAAAAGCACCAATGTGGGCAGAAAAAATATCAGAGAACAATTGACGAAAAACAAATATTATCTTTCCCACCTCTCCCTGCCCATAACAACATATACTTATGTTTTAAAAACCGATCGCTTCTATGGGTTGAATGAGAAAAACGAGTTGGTCAACGTGTCAAAGCACGAGGTTGCACTTTCGGTGATGATCCATACGGTCAACTATAGAGAAAACTTTGACGAGCTTTTCAAAGCATGTGAATATCTGATCTCTCCCATTGCAACACCCGAGCGTTTTCTATCGGGCAGTTATTTTTTAACTCAACATCAGCAGTATGCTAAAAATCGCATTCTTTCACGAATAGAAAGCGGCAAGCGCTATGTTGCCATCAGCGGCAGTCCGGGTACAGGTAAAACGCTGTTGCTTTACGATCTTTGCAAAGAGTTATCCGGTAATCGCAGATGCTTGTTTCTTTATCCCGACCATCTTGAAGAAGGGCATCACAAAATCAGCAGTGCGCTCCCGATGCTTGATATCAAATCCTTATTGGAAATTGATATTGCGCAAATCATCCTTAATGACTACCACGTGATCTTTATAGATGAGGCAAACCGCTTAGAGCCGATGTTTTTTGATCAACTTATTGCCTTATCTGAAAAAAATCACATTCCTCTTTTAATGACCCATGAAGAAGGACTTGCCATTACAAAAGAAGAAATGGAAGAAAAGATAGCAGAGCGTATCGCAAATCTTCCCCGCATTGAACGGGTGCATTTGTCCAATACAATTCGTGCAAACGAGGACCTTCTTTACTTTATAAGCGTCCTTTTTGAACAAAAGCTCCATCGACAAGCGGTCGCCCCGCAAAACGTCTCCCTATTTTACGTACCCGAACAGTCCCTGGCAGCTTCAATGCAATACTATGCCCATTTGGGTTATGAGTCCTTTGATTTCAGAAGCGTAAACAAGATAAATTCCTTTTGTGCCGGCACGGAGTATGAGAAGGCACTTGTCGTTTTAGACGGTCAGTTCTATTATAACAATGCGAAAAAGCTTTGCTACAGAGAAAAGGACGGTATTTTGGTGATCAATCGGCTCAAACGAACGCTGTTGAAGGTTCGCGAGCAGGCAGTTATTTTGGTCACCGATTTGGAGCTTTACCGACAATTGCTGGTACTCTTTAGTGATAAAAAAGATACTGTCAATGTACCCACTTTGGCAAATAAAAAAGGGGCAGTCAAGAAAAAAGAAAATGAAATTCAGTTTAAAAAAATCCCGCCGTTCTGTTGACAGATAAAAAAAACTATGCTATACTTCACGTAAGTTTTGAAAAGAGGCGAAAAAATATGAATACACAACCCATTCGAATTGGTATCATCGGCTACGGAAATCTGGGAAGAGGCGTGGAGCTTGCCATCAAACAAAACGCAGACATGGTGTTGAAAGGCGTTTTTACCCGCAGAGCACCCGAAAGTGTTCGTTTGCTCACGGAAGGCGTTCCCGTTTATCACGTGGATACCCTGCCCTCGATGACCGATGATTTCGATGTGATGATCCTCTGCGGCGGCAGTGCCACCGATCTGCCCGTTCAGGGACCGTTTTATGCTTCTCTTTACAATACAGTTGACAGCTTCGATACCCACGCCAACATTCCCGACCATTTTGCCAAGGTAGATCAAGCGGCAAAAAACGCCGGAAAGGTCTGCATGATCTCTGTAGGCTGGGATCCCGGACTGTTTTCCCTTAATCGCCTGTACGGCGAGGCGATCCTCCCCCAAGGAGCGACCTATACATTTTGGGGAAAAGGTGTGAGTCAAGGACACTCCGATGCCATTCGCAGAATCGAAGGTGTTGAAACGGCAAAGCAGTACACCATCCCCGTGGAAGAAGCACTGGACTCCGTGAGAAGAGGCGAGGCACCCGTTCTTTCAACCAGAGAAAAGCACAGAAGAGTGTGCTTTGTTGTTGCTAAAGAAGGTGCTGATCTTGCAAAAATCGAAAAAGAAATCGTTACCATGCCCAATTACTTTGCCGAGTATGAAACAACCGTACATTTCATTGACAGAGAAACCTTTGATCGCGAGCATGGCGGCATGGCACATGGCGGTTTTGTATTGCGTAGCGGTAAAACGGGAGTAAACGTAGAGACCAATCACGTAATTGAGTATTCTCTTCGCTTGGGTTCCAATCCGGAGTTTACCTCCAGCGTTTTGGTGGCTTATGCCAGGGCTGTTGCAAAGCTGGCAAAAGAGGGTGTAGCCGGTGCTAAGACAGTATTCGATATTCCCCCTGCATATCTCTCCCCCAAGAGCGCAGAAGATCTTAGAAAAGAACTCCTGTAAATATTCTATTCATTTATAATTCAAGCGAGCATGTGCAGGCATGCTCGCTTCTATTTTTCAAAGAGTATTTTACAGCCCCAATAAATGATGCCATACAAAACACTTGCTACGGTCCCGTAAAGGATCACCGGTCCCGCAACGGTAAATACCTTAGCGCCCACACCCAATACAAATCCTTCGGATTTGGCATCAATGGCAGGTGAAGACATGGCATTGGCAAAGCCCGTGATAGGAACAAGAGTCCCTGCCCCTGCAAAATCTGCAATTTTGTCAAAAACGCCCAATCCTGTTAATAGCACAGCCAAAAAGATGAGCGTTACCCCGGTGAGAGCCCATGCGGTTTTCTCCGCTATGCCCAACGTGCGGTATAAATCTGAAAAGGCTTGTCCGATCACACAGATCGTGCCACCCGAGAGGAAGGCTTTGAGCATGTTTTTGAAAAGCGGCGACGGTGTCGCTTTGCTTTGCGCATAATCCTTATATGTCTGTTTTTTCATAGTTCCCCCAAAAGTTCTTTTAAATACAGTATAAACCTTTTTTATCCCGATATACAAAAAGTCGCGAGGTTTCCTTCGCGACTTTTTTCTACTGTTTCATGTATTTTCTCTTTGTCGCCTCTCCTCCGCGGATATGGCGCTGTCTTTTATTCTCTTCAAGAACCTCCTTGACCTTTCTGTACAAAATAGGGTTGAATTTTCTAAGACGACAAGTGACATCCTTGTGTACCGTTGATTTGCTGATCCCAAACTGTGAAGCCGCAAGGCGTACCGTTGCCGATTCCTCTATAATATATACTACGGTGCGCTCACAGCGCACCTTCACGTCCTCCTTCTCTGCTTGCGTGAACATACCGTTCTCCCTTTCAGTATTAAACTGATACATTCTATTTTTAAAAGGAGGAGAATATGCCCACAACAGAAAAAAGCTCCGTTCTTAACGAGCGGAGCTTTAAAAGGAGTTACTTTTTCTTTTTCAAAACAACGATAATTATTACTGCAACTACAACAGCTGCGGCGACCACACCGCCGATGATCGCGATGACCATACCGCCATCTTTTTTATCGTTATCGGGTGTATCGTTATCGGGCTTACTCTGGTCATTCTTATCGGAAGAGGGGGAGTTAACTACTGAAGACAGCTCGCCGTCATCGGAAGGAGTGGGCGAAACTGCGGGGGCGGAGTTCTCTGAATTGTCAGTGCTTTCGCTTTCAGAGGGAGGATCTACCACAGGCGCATCACTTTCTACTTGAACGGTTACCGGCTGTGCGTACAACATAAAGCTCTTTGTAGCTGCAAGCTCCTGCTTTGCACTCACAAGCAGGCACACTTCCCCGCTTGCACCGTCTTTAAAGGTGATATTCAAGCCTTCGATCTTTTCGATCAGTTCAGCACCCTCCAAAACGGTCAAAACCGCATTTTGCGAAGCAGCAATCTCTCTCTTGTAGTTCTTTTCATCTACCTTTACAGTTAAAACTTCTTGAGCGTTCGCCTTTTCGGGGGCAGTGACGATCAACTGCTTGGCAACAGACCCCATTACGTGCGCATGGTCGGTGGTAATACCGGAATAGCCGTAAAGAAGTCCGTTATAAATATCAGAGGTATTGTTGATGGTATAAGGAAGAACGCTGACACCGCGGTAAGTTGCCTCACGGATATATACAGAGCTAAAGCCGCTATAATTGGGATTGAGGGTTGTGTTATGCTCTTGAACCTTTTTGATGGGATCAACCAGTGCTTGGGCAGGTTTCTTTGCATTTTGTGAGATGGTGTTATAAAGAAGACCTACTGTCATTTCGGGATAGTTTTTGATCATTTCCCCGTGCTGAGCATAAGTCTCATAGCAGATCACTGTGCACTTATCATACATGTTATATTTCTCAATGAGCTCCTTCAAGGCAGGAACGACCGTCTTTTTGTAGCTCTTGAATTCAATAACCAAGGTCACATCTTCCTTATCCTTAAAGGCTTCAAAGAGCTCTTCAACGGTAGGAATCTGATAGCCCTTGTATTCGGAATCGGTTCCTGCATGGGATCCGTCGGCGTCGATCTTGATGGCTCCGTTTTCATCCGTGTAGTAGCCTGCATAATAAAGCTGCTGGAGCACCTTCAATTTACTGCTCTCAATACCCATGGAAACGGATTTTCCGTTGTCGATGCGCTTCATATTGGTTGTGGTGGAGTTGTGGTTGATCACCAGCGTGCCGTCTGCTGTGATGTAAATATCCACTTCAATGGCATTGGCACCGTTTGCATAAGCAACCAGCGCGCCTTCCACAGTATTTTCGGGTGCATTGGAATTGGCGGCAGCAGTGCCTCTGTGACCGATCACCAAGGGCATTCTGGTTACGGTATTGGAAACCAGAGTATTGGTGGCAACGTCAACAAGCAGCGCGGTATTATCGGAAATGATACCGTAAGCGGCGGAAAGCAACAGATACAGCGCATCCTTTTTGCTTTCAAGCTTCTCGTTTGCCTTGATCCAGCTGGTCACACCATAGTTGTTAAGCTTGGTGATCTCCGCCTGCGTCGCAACGCTTTCGGGAAGCACAACCACTTTGGAAAGTGAAGAGTTAACGGTCTTGCGAATTTCCGTAATGTTTTCATCGGAAAGAACAGTCTGACCGCTGTATTTTGCACTCAGATCCAAAACACCTCTTGCAATGCCGTAGGTATTTCTTGCAAGCTTTATAAGATCAGCGTTGTCAGAGATAATATAGCAATCCTCATACTTGATCTCTTCAAGAGCGGCACACAGGCTGTTGACGGTCGCCTCATCTCGTACATAGAATGCGGGAATGATGGTATTATCGGAAGCGGCTTCCAATGCTTGCAGATCATAAGTAGAAAGCTGATCGCCCATTGCATCAGTCAGACACAGCGCGCTGTTGATGTACAAAATCGCCACGGCGGGCTTGCATTCTCTGGTAAACAGTCCTTCGATTTTGTCAACGGTGTCGATATACTCTACAAGCGCAATACCGCCTGCGATATTGGTTTTGGACTGTGCTACATTTGCAAATTCACGGGGAGGAACATAGCTAAAGTCGTAATTTCCATCGGCCTTTGCGTTATTGGCGACCTCTTCCCCGCTCAGTGCTCTGTTATAGAAGCGGAATGCCTCGTAATCGGCAGTGTGCTTTCTGGTAGATTCACTGTGACCAAAGAACAGCTTGCCTTGCGCACCAACGGTTGTGCTTACACTCGCACTGCCAATTTCAATACCGTCAATATACATTACACAGGTCTTTGCAGATTTGGAGAATGTGATGGCAAGGGTAGAATCCTTTACATATTCCTTTCCTCCGCTAACCTTGGGACGACCATTGCTTGAAGATTTAAATTCAATATAGTCTCCGCTTGTTCTTAAGAACAGCGCAAAGTTGTCATTCCCCGAGCTGTTGATCATGGTGCTGAAGGAGGAACCGGTCTTTGCAATGTCACCGATCTTCATTTCAACGGTAAATTCGTTACCATTGACCAGATCCAGCAAAGCGCCGGGAAAATAGAACTGAGAACCGGAAAGATGGTATGCTGTATCGGTAAAATAATTGTTTGCGGTCTTTTCAAGGGTGATCGCTTCACCACCCATCAAATCAGTCCACGTGGTGGCGTCATTGCTGTGACCGCTACCGGTATTGTTGATGGCATCATAATGGGCAACAAGCCCCTCTTTGATCACGGTATACTCCGTTTCATCCGCAAAAACGGGAAACAGGGGCAGTACCATCAGCATCACGAGCATGATGCACACGATTGAACGAAGTTTTTTCATAAAAACACCTTCCTTTTTGAGAAAATCCATACATATTGTACAGCCGATTTCCTCTTTTGTCAATACAAATTTGTAAAAACAGCCGAATAAACAGCACCTCTTCTATGGATATCAAAGCACATTTCAATGATTATTCCGATACATATATTGACAAATGCGGTAAACTTGTGGTATACTTAAAAAAATTGAAATGAGGTGTATTGCCATGAAAAGAATACTTAGCTTTGTGCTGTGTGTAATGATGCTTT
>JAFTMP010000062.1 GCA_017452335.1 Clostridia bacterium | reverse complement strand
TTCTCAACAGAGTCTCCTGCGTAAATCACGTAACGCACGCCCGCTCTTCCGGTGGAGTCGGTTCCTGCATTCTGGAAGGACACCAAGAACTGGGTGTTTTCGGTCACGTCTGCTCCTACGAGCTTTACGTCCATGCCTTCATAAGCAAGCTTTCTGCCGTCAGCCAGCACAAATTCGTAAAGACCAACGGGGATTACGTTCAGATCCTCTTGGGTGGAGGAGGCGGTGTTGTTGCGCTTCTTTGCCAGCAGTTGTTCGGGGGTCAGCTCTGTGGGAGAGGAGGGCTCGGGCGTGCTGGGTGTAGCGGGTGCGGGTGTGGGACTTAAAGAGGGCAGGGGAGAGCTTTGCGCAATGGTATTGCTCTCGGGTAAAGCGGATGCGGAAGGGCTTTCTGATTCCTTTTGCTGATCGGTGGTGGTCTGTGTGGTGCAGGATACAGCACCTGCCAGCATCAACAGCGCCAAAAGAAGGGCAAGCAGTTTTTTCATGGTAGATCCTTTCTTGTTATGTAGATTTGTTTTGAGAATACAAAAAGGAGCGCACAGCCGCGCGCTCCTTTGATAGAACTTATTCTTCGTCCTCGTCCTTTACAGGGCAGGGATCGCCGCAGTCTTCGCAGTTGCCATCGCAAACGCAGGAGAAATGTTCTCCGCAAGAAGGACAAACCACATCCTCGGGATCGTCTTCGTCATCGAAGAAAACGGTCTTTCCGCAAATGGGGCACTCGGTTTCGTAGCCGTCGTAGTCCTCTTCGTCATAGCATTCATCGCAGTCGTCACAATCGTCGCAGTCGCAGTCGTCAAAATCGTCCTCATCCTCATCGTCAAAGAACTCGTCGTCTGCGCAAACCAGATCCTCAAGATCGGTCAGATCATCGTCGATCTGCTCTGCGTAGTTTGCCAGCTCGTCAGTGAAATCGTCAATGGCGTCCACCTGGTTTTCCAGATCCTCCACGGTAACGGTGATCTCCTCAAGCAGTTCAACCACTTTTGCAAGAAGCTTGCCTTCGTTTGTGGTGGGCTCAAAATTCATGCCTTCCATCATACCCTTCAGGTATGCGGCCTTTTCGGTAAGTGTCATTGTTTCTTCCTCCTTGCCTTGATAGATGTTTGATACGGTTATGCTCTGGACAGATATTCGCCGGTTCTAGTGTCGATCTTCAGAACTTCGCCAACCTCGATGAACAAGGGCACCTTGATCTCAGCGCCGGTCTCCAGCGTAGCGGGCTTTAAGGTGTTGGTTGCGGTGTTGCCTGCAAAGCCGGGATCGGTTGCAGTAACCTGCAGTTCAACAAATGTGGGGGGTTCTACTGCAAATACGTTGCCCTTGTAGGATACGATCTTGCAGATCATTTCTTCCTTTACAAACTGGAAGTTTTCGCCAACCAGGCTGTGTGCAACCAGAGTCTCTTCCCAGGTTTCGGTGTCAAGGAAGTGATACAGGTCACCATCGTCATAAGAATACTGCATGTCTTTTCTTTCAACATACGCATTTTCGAACTTGTCGGTGGGGCTGAATGTACGTTCAGTTACCGCACCGGTAATCACGTTGCGGATCTTGGTTCTTACGAACGCCGCACCCTTACCGGGCTTTACGTGCTGGAACTCGATAACCTGCATAACGTTACCGTCCATCTCGAATGTTACACCGTTTTTGAAATCGCCGGCTACTACCATAATATTTATTCCTCCGTAGAATCGTAGAATTGTTTACTTACTTTATATTGTATCTTATTTTTCGTTGTTTTTCAATAGTTATTTGAAAAAAAGTGAGATTTTTTTAAAAAAGTTCTCTTTTTGCGTCTTTTACAGCTCAATGAGGTGCTTGGGGCAGTCTGTGAGGATCTGAACGCCGCTTTCTCTGATGGCTGCCATATCCTCAATGCGGCATCCGTAGGTGCCCTTCACGTAAATACCGGGCTCAATGGTGATTACGTGGCCGGTTGTCAGGGGCTTGGTGCTTCCTGCGGAAACGCCGGGCGCCTCGTGCACGAACATACCCACGCCGTGACCCAGAGAGTGACCAAAGCATCCCTTAAACTTGGAGCCGTCGATGATGTCTCTTGCGATCTTATCAAGCTCTGCACCGGTTACGCCCTCTTTAATGGCATCCTCTGCCGCAAGCTGTGCTGAAAGAACGGTGTTGTAAAGCAGCTTCATATCCTCATCTGCCTTGCCGATGACCACGGTTCTGGTCATGTCGGAGCAGTAGCCGTTGTAAACGCAGCCGTAGTCCATGGTAAAGAAGCCCTTTTCCAGCTTCACGGGTCTGGGCACGCCGTGAGGCAGTGCGGAAGCGGTACCCGAAACAGCAATGGTGCTAAAGCTCAGGCCCTGCGCACCCTTTGAACGCATGAAGAATTCAAGCTCCAGCGCGACCTCAACCTCGGTCTTATCGGGGGTGATGAAGCCCAAAATATGCTCAAACGCCTGCTCTGCAATGCGCTGTGCCGCAACGATGTTGTCAATTTCTTCTTCGTCCTTATATTCTCTTAACTCCTCCAGCAGCTTGCCTGCGGGAACCAGCTCAATGCCTTCAAAGGTCTTCTTTAAGTTTTCATAAGCGGAAACGGTGGTCCAATTGTCCTCAAATGCCAGGGTCTTCACGCTGTTTTTCTCGCAAAGATCTAAAAACATCTGCTTTCTCGGTCCGCTCATCTGCATCACGGTCACATCCTTGGCGCCCTTTTGTGCCGCTTCGATGT
>JAFTMP010000005.1 GCA_017452335.1 Clostridia bacterium | reverse complement strand
GGGCAAGAGCACCGTTTACCGCCTGGTGGTGCAAATGACCGAAGAGGGGATGCTTCGCCGTTTTCCCAAAACAGAGGGGCGGGGCTGGCTTTATCAGTATCACCAAGCCCACGACTGCAAGGGGCATCTGCATTTGAAGTGCACCGGATGCGGGGCACTGCTTCATTTGGAGTGCGGGATGGGCAGTGAACTGCTTTCCCACATTGAAAACACCCATCAATTTAAGGTGGACAATACGGCAAGCGTGCTTTACGTACTGTGTGCGTCCTGCCGAAAAACGCAAGACGAGAGAGGAACCCCATCAACATGATGAAAAAACTATTGCGCATCGGGTGCCTTGTTTTGGCACTGATGCTCCCCCTTTTAAGCTTTGCTTCCTGCAATATTTCCTTTGGCGGAGCAAAAGACGATGATGAGCGCACCTATGTGGTATGCACCGTCTTTCCCCAGTATGATTTTGTAAAAAATATTGCGGGCGATACCGTGCGTGCGGAGATGCTGATGATGCCGGGAACAGAGACCCATTCCTTTGGGCTGAAGGACATTTCCATTGCCAAGCTGGATGCGCTTCACAATGCCGACCTCTTTTTGTTCGTGGGCGGAGAATCGGATGAAGCCTTGATGAAGGAGCTGCAGACCGCCATTGACTCGGATGCGCAGTATAAGACCCTGCTTTCCATGATTGACGAGCCCCTTTGCAACGAAGCACTGCCCGGAATGGAAGAGGAGCATGACCACGATCATGAGCACGAGCATGAAGAGGAGCTTGACGAGCACGTTTGGACCTCTCCCAAGAGGGCGCTTGAGCTGGTGGACGATATCCTTGCTGAGCTTATAAAAATCGCACCCGAGCAGGAAGAGCTGTATCGGGAGAATGCGGAGCGCTACAAAGAAAAGCTGCGCGCACTGGATGGGCAGTATGAAGAGCTTGTCGAAAACAGCAAATATGACACGCTGATCTTTGCCGACCGTTTCCCCTTCCGTTATCTTTGCAATGATTACGGCATTGCGGCAGACGCGGCTTTTACCGGCTGTTCTTCTTCCGTTGACCCTTCGCTGGCAACGTTGGACGCCCTTTATAAGAAGGCACAGGAGTTAAAGCTCCCCGCCATTTTGTATATGGAAAACTCCACTCCCGCGTATGCCGAAAACTTAGCAAAGAAGATCGGCGGCAAGGCGCTGATGCTTCACTCCTGCCACATTTTATCTGAAAAAGAGTATGAGAGCAAGGATTATATTTCCTTGATGGAACAAAACCTGGCGGTATTAAAAACCGCGCTGGGTGCTGAATGAAAGGATGCATTTTTATGGAGCACAAAGTGTTGATCTCGTTTGAGGACGTGACTCTGGGCTATGAAGGACAGCCCGTGATTGAAGGGCTGAATTTTACCATTGAAAAGGGAGAGTACCTGTGCGTGCTGGGACAGAACGGCTCGGGTAAATCCACCATGATGAAGGCACTGCTGGGCTTTCTTTCTCCCATGACGGGCAAGATCCAAAGAGCCCCTTACTTAAAGAAAAATGCCATTGGATACCTTCCCCAGCAACAGCCCTCCCAGGCAGATTTTCCTGCCAGTGTGAAGGAAGTGGTGCTTTCGGGGTGTCAAGCTAAAAAGCGTTTCTGCCCCTTTTACACCAAGTCCGATAAGGAGCTGGCGGCAAGAAACATGGAGCTGATGAACATTACCCACTTAAAGGACAGAAGCTTCAGAGAGCTTTCGGGCGGTCAGAAGCAAAGAGCCCTTCTTGCAAGAGCCCTTTGTGCGGCAGAGGATCTGATCTTATTAGACGAGCCTACGGCGGGTCTTGACCCCGTGGTGACCCAAGAGCTTTACGCACTCATTGAGCGCTTGAACAAGGAATACGGCATGACGGTCATTATGATCTCCCACGATCTGACCAACACCATGCAGTCTGCTACCCATATTCTGCATTTGGGCAGACGCATGCTTTATCACGGCACGGTGGATGCGTATGACCGTGAAAAGATTTTAAGCGAAGAGAGAAAGGCAGGGGCATAAATGGAAATCGTCATTTCTCTTGAAACGCTATTTAGCGAAAACATGGGTCCCCTGCTCTTAAAAGCATTTGTGGTGGGGCTTCTTACCGCCATCTGCGCCGCCATGCTGGGTGTTCCGCTGGTGTTAAAGCGCTATTCTATGATCGGTGACGGTCTTTCTCACATGGGCTTCTGCGCGCTTGCCATTGCGGCGGCGTTTGGCGTGTCAGACGATAAGCAGATGCTCATCACCATGCCCTTGGTGGTGATCTCCGCGGTGGTGCTGTTGCTCCTTTCCGAGAGCGGAAAAATTAAGGGCGACGCGGCAATTGCCATGCTCAGCACCGGTGCTGTGGCAGCGGGATACGTGATCTACAGCGTGGCAAATAAGGGCGCGGGAGACGTATGCTCCTCGCTGTTCGGTACCTCTATTTTGGCGCTGAAGAGCACAGATGTGACGCTGAGTGTCATTTTGGCAGTGGGTGTGATCTTGGTGTTCGTGTTGCTGTTTACCAAGATCTTTGCAGTAACCTTTGACAATGCCTTTGCAAAGTCGGCTGGCACCAACGCCTCCCTTTATAATGTGCTTCTTGCGGTGCTCACGGCAGTGACCATCGTGGTGGGCATGAAGATGATCGGCTCTATTATGATCTCCGCCCTCATCGTTTTCCCGGCACTTTCGGCAATGCGTATTTGCAAGCGCTTTAAGAGCGTGATTGTGGTGTCGGCGCTGATCTCGGCGTTTAATTTCACCCTGGGTTTGGTATTTTCTGCATCCATCCAGTTCCATTTCGGTCACCAGGTGTCCGCTCTTCCCATCGGTCCCTGCGTGGTGTGCTTCAATGTGTTTACCCTGCTTCTTTGCATCGGGGTAAAGGCGATCGCTGACCGTGTGAAAGGAAAAAAAGCAGTGACGAAGGGAGAAAATGCATGAAAAAGCTTACAGTGTTTTTATTGGCAGCGCTGTTGCTGCTCCCCTCCTGCTCTGCCGGTACAACCACAAGTGCACCGCAGACAGAAGAATCGGAATCTTACGGGGAAAG